>JAFTAC010000199.1 GCA_017458805.1 Victivallales bacterium
CCAGGGCACTGCCAACCCCTTCCAGGACGTGAAGGCCAAGAATTGGTTCTATAACGCCGTCCTCTGGGCTGTGGAGAAAGTCATCACCACCGGCAAGGACGCCACCCACTTTGCCCCCAACGACACCTGCACCCGTGCGGAGGTCGTGACCTTCCTCTATGCTGCCTTCCAGCAGCCCGAGGTCCAAACCACGGAGAATCCCTTCCAGGACGTGAAGGCCAAGAATTGGTTCTATAACGCCGTTCTCTGGGCGGTGGAGAACAACATCACCACCGGCAAGGACGCCACCCACTTCGCTCCCAACGACACCTGCACCCGCGCTGAGATCGTGACCTTCCTCTATGCCGCCTTTGCCGAGCATTACAATGGATTTGTCAGCCGGCTGGTGAACGGGAAATACGTTCGCGCCGAGGATGAAGAGATCTACAACGCCAATTTCAGCGAGTTTGCCGCTCTGATGGAGCAGTCCCGGAACGCCGCCACCATGGAAGAGCGCTTCGCGCTGGAAGCCCAGGCGGAGGCCGCCCTGCTGGACACCGCGACCATGATCCCCAACACCACCCGCGGCGGCGCCTATGCGATGTCCCGCGTGGCGCCCCATACCACCCCCGATGTCAAGTGGGGCAGCGACAGCAAGCGTTTGCACAGCCTGGTGGTTTCCGATGAGTTCCTGACTACCGCCGAGCGGGAAGAGCTGCAGGCCATGTGGAAACTGGCGGTTGCCGGGGAAGGCAGCTATGATCCTGCCGCCTACCTGACCGGAAAAGGCCACACGCTCAAGGACACCTACGACACCAACTATAACATGGACCCCGTTACCCTGGACTGGTTGAACACCTGTTCCAGTGGCGACACGCAGTTCCTCTGCCAGTGCGTCGACGGCCTGGTGGAATACGATGAGCTGATGAACCTGCAGCCCAAGCTGGCGGAATCCTGGGAGGTTTCCGACGACGGCATGACCTACACCTTCCACATCCGTCACGACGCCAAGTGGTACACCTATGAGGGCGAGGAGTACGCCCCTGTGACTGCCCGTGACTTCGTCTGCGGCTTCCACCACATGCTGGACTGCCGGGCCGGTCTGGAAGGCCTGGTTGGCGCTGGCGGCGCCGAGATCCACGGTGTTGGCGACTATATGTGGTCTGATGGCTCCTTCGACGAGGTTGGCTGCAAGGCCACTGACGACTACACGCTGGTATTCACCCTGGACAAGCCCGTTCCTTTCTTCAGGAGCATGCTGACCTACTCCATCTTCCTGCCCATCTGCGAGTCCTTCTACGAGGCCCAGGGCGGCGTCTACGGCTTGGAAGAGTATGCCAATCGCGACATCGACACCTACAAGTTCGGTCTGAACACCGACGCTTCCTCGCAGGTCTACTGCGGACCCTTCCTGCTGCAGGGCTTGACTCCCTATCACTCAGTCATCTGCCGCAAGAACGCCAACTACTACGATGCTGACAAGGTCACCCTGGACTGGATCCGGTGGTCCTACAACAGCGGCGAAGACCCCGACGCTTTCTACAACGACACCGTGAACGGCGTCTACGACAGCGTTACCTTGAACGATTATCTGCTTGACGTTGCCAGATCTGACGGCAACTTCGACAAGTACGCATACGTTACCGAGACCGAGTCCGTCACCTACATGGGCGGCCTGAACCTCAACCGCGGCACCTTTGCTCTGGAGAACGGCAACTGCGCTTCCCCCAAGGCTGAGCAGCGGAAGGCTGACACCGCCACCGCCCTGAACAACAAGGCCTTCCGCAAGGCCATGATGCATGCCTTCGACAAGAGAGCCCATAACGCTGCCTCCCGTGGCGACGAGCTGGCTGAGACCAGCCTCCGCAACATGATCAACCACCCCGAGCTCGTGAAGCTGGAGAACGACTATACCGACGCAAACGGTCATACCTTCCCTGCCGGCACCCTGTACGGCGAGATGGTTCAGTACTACTGCGACCAGATCGGCTGCAAGGTCAACTGCCAGGACGGCGTTGACGGCTGGTTCAACCCCACTGCCGCTCAGGAGTACCTGGCCGATGCCAAGGAGGAGCTGAAAGACGCGGTCTCCTGGCCCATCCAGATCGACGTTGTTTACTACTCCGCTTTCGACACGCAGGTTGCTCAGGCCAACTGCTACAAGTCTTCTATCGAGGACACCCTCGGCAAGGAGAACGTCATTGTCAACCTGATCGCGGCTACTACCCCCGAGGATTACTACGCTTGCGGCTACCGCGCTATGAACGGCGAGGCCATCAACAATGATATGTTCTACGGCTTCGGCTGGGCTCCCGATTTCGGCGATCCCTGCTCCTGCCTCAACACCTTCAACTTCGCTGTGGACGGCTACCAACTGAAGTATCTGGGCCTCTTCTAAGGCGCCTCCCGACGCGAGAACCGTCTTCGGCTAACAGCTAAACAACCAAGAGAGAAGCCGCGTTTTGCGGCTTCTCTTTTTTTGCGGCGGCAGAAAGGACGCCGCAGCCTCCTTTCCGCCGCAGTGCTGCGTTTCACTTAAAAGTTGTCAGTCCGAGCGCAGCGAGGAATCCGTTCCCCCTTGCATGTTCACGAAAAAGGAAACGGATTTCTCGGTCGCGAGCTCCCTCAAAATGACAAGAATAAAGCGAAACATGGCAGTCGGGCGCACAGCGTGTGCCCGACTGCGAAAAAACGATTGCACCCCCCTTTTCAAACAGACAGAGATGATGTATAATAAAAGTGGGGTCTGTAAAGCGGACCAACGATCTATCCCTTGAAAAGTGAGAAAACAACATGAAACAAGAACGAATTGACCGGATCAACGAGCTGGCCCGCAAGGCCAAGACTGTGGGCCTGACCCCGGAGGAGATCGCGGAGCGGGACGCCCTGCGCAAGGAATACGTGGCCGCCGTCAAGGCCAGCCTGGTTGGCCAACTGGACAACACCTACATCGTGGACGAGAAGGGCAACAAGCGACCACTGCGGAGAAGTGAGAATTGAGAATTGAGAAGTGAGAAGTGAGAATTGACGGCCCGCTCAGATTGTCGTTTGAGCTGAGTTTTGCAGGAGAAACATCTTTGTTTTGCAGATAGCAATCTGCAAAACACCGATAATTCCCCATTCTCCATTCTCAATTCTCAATTACCTTTGTAAAATCTTTTGTATGATGTAAAATGATATGAACCAATAAAAAGAGAAGCCCTAGCTTCGATATGGTATAATTGAGTTACCACACATCAACCACCGTATCGGAGGAGGACTTCCCATGAACATTCTA
>JAFTAC010000200.1 GCA_017458805.1 Victivallales bacterium
GGCGAAGTTCTTTCGTTACACCTGTTCTTTCGAATTTTCTCTTGAATTTCTTGAGGGCGCGTTCGATGTTTTCGCCTTCCTTAACGGGTACAATGATCATTTTTTGGTTTTGGTATTTTATTGTTATTTTTTTTATTTCAGTCCACTTTGGGGTGCAAAAATACATAATAATTTTCTTATACAACAACAAAACCGATATTTTTTTGAAATTTTCATTCCTTCACGATGTGCACGGTGCGCTGTGGGAATGGTATTTCAATACCTTTTTGTTGGAACTGTCTGTAAATCTCTGCATAGACCCTTGATTTCGTGGCGATGAAGTCCTCGCTCTTTACCCAGGCATAGATGCTCAGGCTGACGCTGCTGTCTGCCATATCGTTCACCATGACGCTCCATGTGGGTTCGCGCAGAATCAGTTCATCCTTTTCCAGAATGTCGTTGACGGCAGCCTCCACGTCTTTCAGGTCTGTGCCATATGCCACACCTACAGTCCACTCTATGCGCCGCGTGCCTTCGCGTGTCTTGTTGATGATGGTGGCAGTACTCATGGTGCTGTTGGGTATGTAGATAATCTGGTTGTCGATTTGTCGGAGTATGGTGTGGAATATCTGTATTTCTTCCACCTTTCCTGTCTTGCCATCCACTTCGATAAAGTCGTCAACGCGGTACGGCTTGAAAATCAGAATAATGATACCTCCGGAGAAGTTTTGCAGATTGCCCGATAGCGCCATGCCAACTGCCACTGCTCCCGAAGCCAGCAGGGCAGCGAACGATGTCGTTTCTATGCCGAGGGCGCCAATGGCACTGATGACCAAAAGTGTCATCAGCACCATGTTCGCAACGCTCCTGATGAAACTTTGCACTGCGGCATCAATATTGGTCTTTTCGAGCATTCTGCGAATCAACTTGTTGATGAATTTTATGGCAAGTCGTCCTACGATTATGATGATAATCGCCACGATGATGTTCTTGCCGGCACTGACGCCAATGTCCATCAACTTATCTACCAAACCGGTCATCTGGTCTGTAGAGGGGAGTTCTTTCGGTATGGTTTCTATATCTAAGGGCATAATTCAGATGTTGTTTGGGCGGCGAAAATACGAATTTTATTCTGATTAAGCATTATCTTTGCCTTACAAAGTAGCGTAGTTATGAAAGTATTGCTCATCGTAGTAGGAAAGACGACAGACAAACGCATCGAGGCGCTGACGGCAGAATACGTGCAGCGGGCGTCTCATTATGTGCCGCTTCAGGTGGAAGTAATCCCCGACGTTAAAGCAACTAAGGGACAGTCTTCTCAGAGCGTGAAGGACAGGGAGGGGGAGGCTGTACTGCGCCTGCTTCAGGATGGCGACTGCGTCGTGTTGCTCGACGAGAGGGGCAAGGAAATGCGCAGCATGGAATATGCCAAATATCTTGAGAAGAAGATGCACAGCGGTGCCCGCCGACTCGTTTTTGTGGTAGGCGGAGCCTTTGGCTTTTCCGAACAGATGTATGCAAGAGCAAACGAGATGATGTCGCTCTCGAAGATGACCTTTACCCACCAGATGGTGCGCCTTTTCTTTGCAGAACAATACTATCGGGCAATGACCATACTGAAAGGAGAACCCTACCACAATGAATAGCCGACATCCCGTTTTTATCGTCCTTTTGCTGACACTCCTGTCGCTGGCGGCTTCCGGGCAGCGTTGGTTCCGGGTGGCGCACTACAATATGGAAAATGTCTTCGACACCATTCACGATGCCGGAAAAGCAGATGAGGGTTTTCTGCCCGACAGTGAACGAGAGTGGAATTCCCGGAGATACTGGACAAAACTCGGTAATCTCGCCCGCGCCATAGCCGGTATGGGACAGACGCAGCCGGTGGATGTCATCGGGGTGTGCGAGGTGGAGAACGACTCTGTGCTACGCGACCTCACGGAACGGACTATGCTGCGGCGGCTGGGGTACAAATATATAGCCACGGCAAGCGAAGACGTCCGCGGCATCGATGTAGGGCTGCTCTATCAGCCCGAACGCTTTCTGCCCCTGAAGATTGACACCATCATTGTCCCGCATGATTCCATCGAGCGGCCCACGCGCGACATTCTCCACGTCTGCGGCATGGCGGCGAGTGGCGACACACTGCACATCTTCGTCAACCACTGGCCCAGCCGGAGGGGAGGCAAACTCGTAACGCAGGATTACCGCATGAAGGCAGCGCAGGCCCTCATGCAATTCTGCGATTCGCTCTATGTGTCGGAACCTGATGCCAAAATCATCCTTGTGGGCGATTTTAATGACCAATACAAGGACAACAGCATACGCCTCGGGTTGCGGGCTCGTGCCGGTTTCGACTGTAAAGGCGAGGCACACCCTCGTGCGCTTTATGTGCTGACGGCGAGGAAACGGGGGCGAAACGGCATAAAAGGTACTTACAAGTATCGTGGCAGATGGAATCAACTCGACCAGATTATCGTCAGCGGCAATCTTTTGCA
>JAFTAC010000201.1 GCA_017458805.1 Victivallales bacterium
ATAAAATATATAAATATAAATATATATATTATTTGTTTTTTTAACCGATTTTATTTTTACTTCTTGGCTTTATTTACACCATTGACCGATTTGAAGGCACCCCTCGCGAATACCTTTTTTCACTCGCGCTTTATAACGAGATGCCACGTCAATTCGCTCAAACGAGGCAACCAGCAACGCCAGAAAAATATTTTTCGAGACCGCAGCCAGAAGAGGCGGAAAAGAATGGAAAGCGGGCAGGAAAACACCTCGAAAAACGGCGTCCAGAAAAACGAAATCAACGCAAAATGCAAAAATGCTGACTATTGAGCGGCAAGAATTGAGAAAACGAACATCACCGAGATACGCATGACATCAAATTCGATATTTAAGGGCAGAGGCACTAGAAAAAAGCGCAGGGGCATCATAATGGCAGACACCAACAACAACGCAGTAAAGCAGGCAATGGAGCAGCCGAAAAAAGGCACCGTGGACGGGCAGAGCTTCGAGCAGCACAGCCTGCCAGACCTCATCGCGGCTGACAAGTACGTCAAGGCGCAGGAGGCGACGCATCGGCGCAACTGCGGTCTGCGATTCGGCAAGTTCAAGGCGGGCAGCGCGGTATGAAGACGAAGAAGCACACCAACCAAGAACAGCAGGCCGAAAGGCAGCGCGTGAGACTGTCTGGCGCGATGGGCGCACGGTGGATACGGGCGCGATTCGACGCGGCGCAGACCACCAAGGACAACGAGCGGCACTGGTCGATGGCCGACGGTCTGTCGGCGGACCAGGAGGCGAGGCCAGAGGTGCGCAGGGAGCTGCGCAGGCGCAGCCGCTACGAGGTCATGAACAACCCATACGCGCTTGGGCTGGTTCAGATGCTGGCCAACGACACGATGGGCAAGGGGCCTCGCCTTCAGATGCTGATGGAGAACGAGGAGCTGAACGACCGCCTGGAGGCGGACTTCAACGCATGGGCACGACAGATCAGGCTGGGGCAGACGCTCCGCCTGATGCGCAGGGCGAGATGCCAGGACGGCGAGGCATTCGCGATACTGGCGACCAACCCGAAACTGCGTCACCAGGTCAAGCTGACGCTGAACGTCATAGAGGCGGACAGAATACAGGGGCTGTCGGTCATAAGCGACGAAAAGTACGTGGACGGCATCAAATACGACGAATACGGCAACCCAGAAAGCTACCGCGTCTTGAAATACCACCCAGGAGACAACAGCATCACGATCGAGGACGAGGCGGTGGACGTTCCCGCCGAATATATGCTCCACACATACGTGCAGACGCGGCCAGGGCTTCACAGGGGCATTCCAGAGATAACTTCCGCGCTTTCCAAGTTTGCGAACCTCCGACGCTACACGATGGCGACGCTGGCGGCAGCGGAGAGCGCGGCGAATTTCGCGGCAATCCTCTACACGGATTCACCGCCAGACGGCGAGAGCGAAGACGTGGAGCCGCTGGAGCCGATAGAGCTGGAGCGAAACATGATGCTGACGGTTCCCGCTGGCTGGAAAATGGGGCAGCTGGAAGCGAAGCACCCGAGCGCGAACTACACGGAGTTTGTGAAAAGCACACTCGCCGAAATCGCAAGATGCGTCTGCAGCACCTACGGCAGCGTGGCGGGCGACTTTTCAGGCTTCAACTACGCATCAGGCAGGCTGGACAATCAGATTTACCACCAGAGCATCATAGTGGACAGGACGAAATGGGAGGAAGACATCCTCGACCCGCTCCTGGACACATGGCTCCGCGAATGGGGGCTGGTCAACGGCATCATCATAGACGAACACCCGCCACGGACATGGTTCTGGGACGGGTTCCTGCACGTCGATCCGACGAAGGAGGCGACGGGGCAGCAGATGAGGCTCCAGAACATGACCACCACACTGGCGGCGGAATGCGCCAGGGACGGAAAGGACTACCTCGCTGTCCTGCGGCAGCGGGCGAAGGAGAAGAAGCTGATGGAGGAACTGGGGCTGACACAGCAGGCAGCCGCGACGCAGGGCGGCGGCAACAACCGAGAGGACGAAGAAGATGGACGACAACAAGAAGAAGACTGACGTGCAGCCGCAGGGCATCACCGCGATGGCGACTGACGGCAATGCCGAGCAGGGCGTGAAAATTTCAGGAATCGCCTACTCGGGAAACGAGATTCTCCAGGTTGACAGGACGACTGGCAAGCCATACCGCCTCGTCGTTGACCTGGAGGGGATGGAGTTTGCAAAGCAGATTCCGCTGATGGACAGCCACACCAACGCCCTCTGGTCGAAGCTGGGCGAGGTCACGCCAGTCATAGCGGAAGGCAAGCTGGCCGTCACGGGCAGGATTCTCTTTGCGAATTACATCGCGGAGATGGGCAGGATGTCCAAGTGGCAGGTGTCCATCGGGGCGCAGCCGACCGAGAAGAAGACGGTCGCGGCTGGACAGAAGGTGACAGTTAACGGAATGGAATTCGAGGGGCCGATCACGGTCGCCACGAAATCCGTTCTGCGCGAGATTTCCGTCGTGGCCATCGGGGCGGACAAGGACACCGAGATGACAATCGCGGCATCCTTGAAGATGGACGATGGCGTAAACACCATAACCACAGGAGACACAGCAATGAATGGGACTGAAACTGCCGCCAATGCGGCACAAGCACCGCTGAACGCGGCACCCAAGGGCATTGACGTGCAGGCTCAAGCTCCAGCCGCCAGTGTTCAGATCGATGGCGAACAGATGAAACAGGTCGCCGCAAACGCCGTCAAGGAGGAACGCCAGCGCGTGGCCGAAATCAACGCCATCTGCGGCACCGACTGCGGCGACATCGCAGCCCAGGCAATCAAGGAAGGCTGGGACATTCCCACCGTCACCGCGAAATGCCTGGAGGCAATCCGCAAGAACCGCCCGCAGACGGGGCCTAACGTCGTGATCCCGACCCAGGCGGCGATGACCGCAGAGGTTCTGGAATGCGCACTGGCACTCCGCTGCGGCATCCAGCCCGAAGACCTCAAGGGACACAGCGAGCAGACAATCGAGGCAGGCACCAAGGCGATGGCCATCAGCCTCAAGGAACTCTGCCTGGAGGCCATCCGCCTCAACGGCGGTTACGCATCCAGCGTCGGCTTCGACAACGAAACCATCCGCGCTGCGTTCAGCACCGTCAGCCTGCCTGGCATCCTCGGCAACGTGGCCAACAAGCTGACCCTCCGCGCATTCAACAACACACCCGTGCTGGCCTTCAATTTCTGCACCACGGGCAACCTCAACGACTTCAAGGAAAGCGACCGCTTCCGCCTGACGGACGTGGGCGACCTCCAGCCCGTCGCAGCCGACGGCGAAATCAAGGAAGGCGGCGTGACCGAGGAAAGCGCAAAGAACCAGCTCGACACCTACGGCAAGAAATTCTGCCTGACCCGCAAGATGATCATCAACGATGACCTCGGCGTTTTCATGCAGGTCCCGAAGGCGATGGGCAACAGGGCGGCGCGTCTGATCGACAAGCTGTTCTTCGAACGCCTGACCGCAAACCCGACCTGGAACGACGGAAAGGCCCTCTTCCACGCCGACCACCACAACCTCATCCCCAGCGGCGGCGAGCTTTCCGAAGCCACCCTCAAGAAGGCCATCGAGCTGTTCCTGAACCAGACCGATGCCGACGACCAGCCCATCAACATCGAGCCACAGACCATTCTGGTCCCGACCGCCTACAAGTTCACGGCGGAGGCACTGGTCTCCAGCCTGTCGCTCGTGGCGGCTGGCAGCACCGACAGAGTCATCCCGACGATGAACGTGCTGGCACGCCAGGGCCTGAAGGTCGTCAGCACCAACTACATCAAGGGAAAGGACTGGTACCTTTTCGCCAACCCAGCCGAATGCGACACCTTCGAAATCGGCTACCTCAAGGGCAAGCGCACCCCGACCGTGGAGCAAGGAGAAACCGACTTCAACACGCTCGGAATGTGGTTCCGCGTTTACTTCGACCTCGGCATCCGCGAGCAGGACTACCGTGGATTCACCAAGGCGGTGCAGGCATAAGCGAAGGATGAACCCAGGGAGGGCGCGACCCTCCCGCAAGCAAGGAGAAACAACAGATGAAAGCACGTTACATCCAAAGGGGTGAATCCATCGATTACATCCCGCAGACGGACACAGAGGCGGGTGCCGTGGTCTTCCTCGGCAAGCTCGCAGGCATCACCAAGCTGGACATTCCAGCGGGCGAACTCGGCGCGGTGGCGACTGTCGGCGTTTTCAACGTCGTCAAGGCCAGCGGCGCAATCGCACAGGGCGCGGCTATCTACTGGGACGCTGACGCAGGCAAGGCGACAACCACCCCGAACGCCAAGTACCTCGGCGTGGCCATCGAGGCCGCAGCCAGCGACGCGGAGGCAGTGAAGGTCCTCATCAACGTCGGCGCAGGCGACTACGAAGAGGAAAGCGACAGCTCCTCCTCGGGTTCCGCCAGCGCATCCAACGGCGGCTCCAGCGGTTCCCGCGGCTCCAACTAACCTCGGACGCGAGACAGATGGCTAACCTGATGGACAAGATGCTCGGCTTCGTGAGGGCGCAGAGGAAAACCGCCTGCGCCAGGCAGGTCGTGTACAGATTCGCCCAGGGAGGGGAAGCCGTCTGCCTCGCGACGATCGGTAAAAGCCTGTTCAGGGTGGACGACATCAACGGCATCACCACGAGGACCCGCAGCCTCGACTTCATCATAGAGGCCGACGAGCTGCCGAGGGAACCGCAGAGGGGAGACGGAATCATCTACCAGGAAAAGCTCTTCGAGGTCAACGCGCCAGACGGCGAACCATGCTGGCACTGGAGCGGCGACGACTGCAGAACCTACCGCATCCATGCCCATAGCCTGGGCGAGGACGCATACAAGCCGATGGAGGACTGACGATGGCGGCGGCGACAATCATGGAACTGGCGAAGGGCGTGGCGCAATTCCTGGCCGACTACAAGGCCGAGATAGATCTGTGCCCAGACTACGAGCTGCGCAACATGAAGGAGCGCAGGGTGGTCGTCGTTCCAGTGGCCAAGGGCGTGACCATCGAATCCAGGGCGGCGAACGAATACACGCACACGCTCAACATCGGCGTGATTCACAAATGCCGAAGCGTGGCGGACATCGAGCCGCTTATCGCGCTGACGGAGGCCATCGGGCTGAAGCTGATGAGGGCGACGGTCTGCGGGGAGACCTGCATCAACATCGCCTGGAATCCGCTGTACGCACACGAGGAAATCAGGGCGAAAGGACAGTTCACGGGCGTCATAGCGGCGACGTTCAAGGAGATGACGGCATGAAGATGCAGTTCAAGGGAAACTTCAACTGGAAGGCAGTCACGCGCAGCGTGGCCGACACGGCGACACGCAGGATGAAGCGCGTCGGCTACCGACTGATGAAGAAGGCGCAGGGCCTCATCAGGGAGAAGCCGAACAGGAACCAGGCGAGCCAGAAGGGCAAACCGCCATACTCCCACGGATACTTCAGGAAAAGCATCCTGTACGGAGTTGAGAACAACGGGCGCACCGTCGTGGTCGGACCCGCCTACTTCAAGGGCAACCCGCTGACCAACGCGGGACGGCTCCATGAATTCGGCGGCGTGAAGACCATCAAGGGCAGGCGCAGGCAATACGCAATCGGGAAGGTCGGCCCAATCGACCTGCGGCCAGGATACACGACACCTCCGCCGAAGGAGGGGCGCATCAGGAAGCCAGAGACGGGCGTGGCGTTCACCAGGCTCAAGACTGGCGAACAGGTGCGCAGGGCGCGTGACATCGACAGGGCGCACTGGGCTGACGCAGACCAGACGAAGACGGCAAGGTACGCGGCGAGACCGTACATGGCCGTGGCACTTAGCAAGATGACACCGCAGCTCACGGGACTGTGGGTACACGCGGTAACCGCATAGCAGAGGAGACAAGACAATGGCAATCAAGAAAGGACTAGACTGCAAACTCTACAGAGGCACCGCTGGATCGGCGGCAACGACCCTGATGAAAAACGTCAAGGACGTAACGCTTAACCTTGAGAAAGGCGAGGCCGACATCACCACCCGAGCCGCGAACGGATGGAAGCAGACGGCTGCGACGCTCAAGGACGGAAGCCTGGAGTTTGAGATGCTGCTGGACCCGCAGGACGCGGACTACCAGGCGTTCAACAGCGCATTCTACAGCGACACGCCGCTGGCGATGTTCATCAGCGACGGCGAAGGCAACGGCGTGGAGGGCGACTTTGTAATTACCAATTTCTCCGAGGAAGAGCCTCTGGAGGAAGCCGTGAGCATCAAGGTCACCATGAAGCCCACCAACATCGGCGGCTCCAGCGGACGCGCACCCGCCTACAAGACTGACGGCGCGACCACCTGACGGGGCCTAGGCGTTCCCCAAGGCGCATCATGGCACGTGGTGCGCCTTTTTTTAAGACTTCAACCAAGGACGGACAATGCGGACATTCACAGACAACAACGGGCGGATCTGGACGGTCGTCGTCAACGTGGCGGCAATCAAGCGGGTGCGGGCGATTTGCGGCATCGACATCAACTCCATCGTGGAAATCGGGGAGGACGGAAAGCCGAACACGGACCTGCTGCAGCGGCTGGAAGGAGACCCCGTGCTGCTGGTGGACACCCTCTACGCGGTCTGCAAGCCAGAATGCGACACCAAGAACGTCACTGACGAGGACTTCGGAGCCGCGATGGCAGGCGACGCGATAGCCAGCGCGACAGACGCTCTCCTGGAGGAAATAATCGATTTTTTCCCAGAAGCGAAACGGCTGGCACTGCGGCGGATTCTGAATGCAACCCGTCGTTTCGCGGAAATGGCGACGAAGAGGCTCAAGGAGACGATGGACAGCGAGGACTTCGAGATAAGACTGGCCTCGGAGCTGGCGCGATTGACAGGCTTGTCTGGCAATGCGCAGGAATCTGCGGAGTCATCCCCGACCTATTCACCCTCCGAGAGCTGATGTGGATGGCGGAGGCCAGAAACAGGCAGCAATGGGAACACACGACGAACATCATGGCGATGATGGCCAACCAATGGCGCGACGAGAAGAAGCGCAGCGAGCCATACCAGCCATTCGAATTCAACCCCTACAACTCGCCGCAGGACATCAAGCGGATGTGGGAGGAACTTAAAGAGAAACGCTGGAAGGCACTGCCGAAAGCGGACATGACGACACTGAAAAATCTATGGTGCAAGAATCAAGGAGACTAGAAGATGCCAGGAGCAGGAAGCAGAGTAAGAGCGGGAAAGGCGTTCATTGAAATCTCCCTGGACCAGACGAAACTAGAACGGGGCCTGAAGGCAGCGCAGGCCAGATTAAAGGCATTCGGAGCGTCCTGCATGACGCTGGGAACGCAGATGCTGGGCATAGCGACGGCTGCGGCTACGCCTTTCGCGATCGCGACAAAGACATTCGCGGACTTCGATGACGCGATGCGCACGGTGAGAGCGGTGACAGGCTCCACCAAGGCTGAATTTGAGATGCTGACCGACACGGCGGAAAGGCTCGGTCGGGAAACCAGCTTCACCGCGAAGCAAGTAGCCGAAGGAATGGCCAGCCTTGGAAGAATGGGATTCAAGGCGGACGAAATCAACAAGGCAATCGGCGACGTTCTCAACCTTTCAAGGGCGACGGGAACGGAGCTGGCATCGGCTGCGGAAATAGCCGCGAACAATATGCGCGTCTTCGGAATGCAGGCGGGACAGGTCGGCAACATGGCGGACATCCTGACGACGGCGGCGAACGGCTCCGCGCAGACGCTGACCGACCTCGCGGAGGGGCTGAAGATGGCTGGGCCGCAGGCCACAGCGGCAGGCGACAGCTTCACCAACGTGGCTGGCGCGTTGGGCGTGCTGGCCAACATGGGCATTAAGGGAAGCCTCGCAGGGACGGCACTGCGCAAGGCATACAGCCAGTTTGCAAAGAGCAAGGTGCAGGACAAGCTCAAATCGATGGGCATCAGCACCGTGGACAAGAAAGGGAACCTGCGGGCGATGCCAGACATAATGGCGGACATCGCCAAACAGATGAATAAGATGCCGACTGCGAAGCGGCTGACATTCGCAGAGGAGATATTCGACCTGCGCGGAAGCCTCGCTGGACTTTCCCTCGGCGGAAACATCGCGCAGCTTAACCAGTTCATAGCGACGCTCCGCAATTGCGGTGGCGCGGCAAAAAAAACAGCAGCAGAGATGAATGCGGGCATCGGAGGAGCATTTAATCAAATCTATTCAGCGGTAGAAGGCGTAGGCATTCAGATCGGTAAGGTCGTTGCAGAAGCAATACAACCTTACATCAAAAAGATGTCCGAAATGCTTAATAGACTGGCCGAATGGGTTTCAAAGCATAAAGAAATCGTCCTATCGACAGTGAAGCTCATAGCGGGAATAGCGGCGGCAGGGGCAGCGTTACTCGCCCTAGGCGTGGCGTTCAAGACAATCGCGTTTGCAATCGGCACGGTAAACACGCTCTTTGTGATAATGAAGACGGTAGTGCTGGCACCGATAATGGCGATAAAGGCACTGGTGGCGGCTTACCATTTCCTGACGGCGGCGATGGCGATCTGCAAGACGGTCGCGCTTGCAACCTGGGCAGCGATAACCAGCCCAGCATTTCTGGTAGGCGCGGCACTAGCCGCAATCGTTGCGGTAGTTTGGAAACTGACGGGCGCGTGGGACATCTGCAAGCAAGGGGCGATGCAGCTCGGCAACGACATTAAAACGGCATTCAACAACATCAAGGCGGTGGTCGGACAGACCTTCGGAGCCATCAAGCAGGCACTGGCGATGGGCGACCTGGCGGCGGCGGCGAAGGTAGGCTGGGCGGCGATAAAGGTGGTCTGGTTCCAGGGGCTGCTGCCATTGAGAACCGCATGGGCGGGGCTGGTTTACTGGATGCGGGACGCGTGGGACGTTTGCAGTTTCGCGCTGGCCAGCGCGGCGGCGAACACCTGGTACGGCATCCTCTACGGGCTGAAGGCGGCAGGAGACGCGATAGCCGACACGTGGGACTTTTTATGGACAGGCATAGTCAACGCCTTTGAAGGATACGTCATATACCCGATTCTGAAACTTGGAGCGACGCTCTGGCACGGAATGACAATGGCGTGGACGCAGGGCTGCGACGCGATAAGCGACGTCTGGGCGATGACCTGGAACGGCATCGTCTCCGCATTCGAGAAGACAATCGCATTCCTGAAGAAGCAATGGATCAAGTTTAAAGGATTCTTCGACGACGACGTGGACGTGGACAGGGAAATCGCC
>JAFTAC010000202.1 GCA_017458805.1 Victivallales bacterium
CCCAAACTCGCCTGCCTCTACTCAGGTACCATTGTACATGCCCACAACATCCTCCCTTTCATCCAGCTAGCACGTGATTGCAGAAGGCGCAATCTTGCTGTCCATCTCTGCTTCGCGGGCAGTGGCAACCGCGCAGACTACCAGAAAAGGTGGATTGCCAAGGAGGACACCAACATCAGCCTTGGTCAATACGTGTCCTCTAGCGAGCTGGTTGCCCGTCTAGCTGCCGCCGACTTCCACCTTGTCTCCATCAGCACGGGCTGGGAAGGCGTCGTGGCCCCTTCCAAATTCTTTGCGGCGCTGGCCGTCGGACGCCCTGTCATCTACTCTGGTCCAGAAGGCAGTTGCGTTGCCCAATGGATACGCGAGTTCGACCTTGGCTTCATCCTGAACGACCACACCATCTCCGAACTGGAGGTGCTTCTCAATCTGCCAGAAGAGCAACTGGCGGCCAGAATGGCACAACTTCGCAAGAACGCCTGGGACACCTACCACAACCACTTCTCGCGCAAGATTGTCGTCTCACACTTCCAAGCAATTCTACAAGAAGGAATCCATAAATGAATATCATCCCCACTGCTATCGACGGAGTTCTCATCCTGGAACCAAAGGTATTCGGGGACAATCGCGGCTACTTCTTTGAATCTTGGAAAAAGTCCACCTACGAGGAGCAGGGCATCTCCTGTGAATTCGTGCAGGACAACGAGTCAAAGTCCAGCTTCGGAGTCCTGCGCGGCCTGCACTGGCAGGCCGCCCCCTACACCCAGGCAAAGCTGGTGCGCGTCATCACAGGCGCAGTGCTGGATGTCGCCGTCGATATCCGCAAAGGCTCCCCAACCTACGGCAAACACGTCGCCGTTGAACTTTCTGGCGACAACAAGCGGCAGCTATTCATACCGCGCGGCTTCGCCCACGGCTTCGCCGTCCTCTCGCAGGAAGCCATCTTCGCCTACAAGTGCGACAACCTCTACAATCCCGCCTCCGAGCGCGGCATGCGCTTCGATGACCCAGCCCTTGGCATCGACTGGCGCATCGCCCCCGCCCAATGGAACCTCTCCGAAAAGGACAAACACCATCCGAGCTTTGCTGAAATCGAGCCGCTGTAACCGTTACTTATCAGAATAGTGCCCTCTGCATTGCAAGATAGTAACGATTTCTTCCTCAACGCAATACACTAAACGGTCCTTTTCATTGATTCTACGGCTCCACATTCCAGCCAAATCCCCAAAAAGTGCTTCTGGCTTGCCTTCACCTTCGAATGGTGTACGCATGACTGATTGAATAAGACGATTGATGCGACTGAGCGTTTTCTTGTCCTGTTCCTGCCAGGAAAGATACTCTTCCCAAGCTTGTTGTGAAAACTGAACACTGCTCATTTTTCCATCTCAAGAAGCTCATCCATCGACTTTGAAACCACACGCCCTTGCTTGACCTGCTCCGACGATTGCAAGATTGCCTTCACATTCTCCTCTGAATAAAAAGGATCCTTCTCTGCACGAATCTCAAAAGGAATCCTGCGTTCCCGCAAGGCCGCCCGTGCATAAATCATAAAAAACGTCGTGAGATTCATTCCCATTTCATCGCACATTTGATCCAATGCGCGCTTCATCGCCTCATCAAAACGCAAGCTTACCGTGACCATTCTTCATATCTCCAAATCATAATCAGCTCTAACACATTTTTACCACATATTATTATACTTCAATTTGCATCATTTTTCAAGCAATTTGAATGATTTTTCTTTCAATTTGCTTGTTTTCACACCAAAAAGGGGCTGTTGCAAAACATGTTTTGCAACAGCCCCTTTTTGTTGTTCAATGGCTATCGTTTACTTCTGTTCGGACTGAGCACGGATGGCGGCACGGCGTATCTTGCCGTTGACGGTCTTGGGCAGTTCGCTCACGAACTCGATGACGCGCGGATACTTGTACGGGGCGGTATGCGTCTTCACATACTCCTTGATCTCCTCGACCAGGGCATCGGAAGGCTCCTTCCCCTTGACCAGCACGATGGTCGCCTTGACGACCTTCCCGCGCACGGGGTCGGGCACGCCCGTCACAGCGCACTCCAAGATGTAGGGCAGCTCCATCAGCACGCTCTCCACCTCGAAGGGACCAACACGGTAGCCAGAGGTCTTGATGATGTCATCAGCACGCCCCTCATACCAGAAGTAGCCGTCTTCGTCACGCCACGCCTGGTCGCCCGTGTGGTAGAAACCGTCGTGCCACGCTGCATTCGTGTCCTCGGGCGACTTCATATAGCTGCGGAAGAGCCCGCAGGGGTGACTGCCATCGCGCTCCGCCCTGATGCAGATTTCGCCCGTTTCGCCAGAGGCAACGGGATGCCCTTCCGTGTCCAAAAGCACCACGTCATATTGCGGATTCGCCTTGCCCATTGAGCCTGGACGCGGCTTCATGAAGGAGAATGTCCCGACCACCAGCGTGGTCTCCGTCTGGCCGAAGCCCTCGAAAGGCAGCTGACCAGAAACCCGCCTGAAGGCCTCGCTAACCTCGGGGGGCATCGCCTCGCCCGCCGTCGTCACATGCTCCAGCGTGGAGAAGTCGTATTTCGACAAATCCTCCTTGACCATGAAGCGGAAGATGGTGGGCGGTGCGCACAGCGTCGTGATGCCGTACTGCTTGAACATCGGCAATATTTCAGCCGCATGGAAGCGGTCGAAATCGTATGTGAAGACACCAGCCTCGCAGAGCCACTGCCCGTAGATTTTACCCCACAATGCCTTGCCCCAGCCCGTGTCGGCGATGGTAAAATGCAGCCCGTCGGGGTTGACCTTGTGCCAGTGGCGTGCCGTCATGATATGACCCAGCGGATAGGCATAGTCATGCTCCACCATCTTGGCGAAGCCCGTGGTGCCTGAACTGAAGAAGATCAGCATCGTGTCCGAAACCTTGAGGTCAGCGGGACGCGGGAAGTCAGGCTCGAAGCTCGGGTAGAGGGCCTCGTAGTCGAGCCAGCCGTCCTTCTTGCCGTGCACGGAGATTTTCAGCTTTACGCCGGAGTTCTCTGCCGCCGCAGCAATCTCGCGCGTGATGTTGGCGTCCGACGAAG
>JAFTAC010000203.1 GCA_017458805.1 Victivallales bacterium
CGAAACCATCGGTGCCGTGGAGGCCATCGGCCCCGAGGCCGCCGAGATCCTCGTCAAAAACGGCTTCTCAAGCCTTGAGGGCATTGCAGCCGTCGAAGACGTCAAGGACATTGCCGACCTGGAAGGGTTCGACACTGCCCGTGCCAACACTGTCATTGCAGCCGCCAAAGCTGCGCTCCAACAGTGATTGCCATGAAAACCCTTCTCAACAAGGTTCTTGCAGGACAGATGCAAAATGCGCCTGACAACAGCCCAATGTGCCGTGCCATGAACATCTTGCAATCACCTCGCCAAAGCATCTTTTTCTTAAAGCGGTCATAATGTAAACGTTTGTCTCGCATAATGACCGCTTCCTGAAATCATACCACGAAGTTGGATATAACTATAGGAGGTCATTATGCCAAACAATGAGAAAATGAGGGTTTATGATTTGGCCCGTGAGCTGGGTCTGCCCAATAAAGAGCTTTTAGCTCTTCTTGAAAAGGAAGGCATTCCCGTTAAAAGCCATTCCAGCTCCCTGGAAGCCGATATCGCCAATCTCATCCGCGATATGGTCATCGCGGAAAGGCAGAAGGCCAAGGCGGAAAATGCACCAAAACCCATCGCCAAGCCAGAGGTGAAAACCTCCGCGCCAGTGGACAAGCCAGCCTCAAAGCAGACAGCAGCCCCCGCCCCACAGCCCGTTACTTCCACGAAGAATTCCGCACCTGCAACGCCCGTCAAGGAGCAGCCCAAGGAACAGCCGAAAGAGCAGCCGAAGGAAGAGGTGGAAGGCACTACGGAAATCGGCGAGGATGGCATGCGAGAACTCCACCTCAAGACCCCTGTCACCGTGCGCGATTTGGCGGAAGGTCTCGGCAAGAAGCCTAATGAACTGATTACGCGCCTGATGACGATGAACGTCTTTGCCGCCATCAACCAGGTCATCGAGGAAGAGCTGGTCACCAAGCTCTGCAGCTTCTATGGTGTCCGCTTCGTCCGTATCAGACGAGACAAGTTTGCCAATGCCCAGGGCGACAAGAAGAAGGAACCAGGTGCGCCGAAGTCCGACCACGCCGTGCCAAGACCCCCCGTCGTCGTCTTCATGGGCCACGTTGACCACGGCAAGACCTCCATCCAGGACTACATCCGCAAGACCCACGTCACCCAGGGCGAAGCGGGCGGCATCACGCAGCACATCGGCGCCAGCGTCGCAACAGTCGGCAAGCAGACCATCACCTTCCTCGACACCCCTGGCCACGAGGCCTTCACCGCCATGCGCGCACGCGGCGCCAACGCCACAGACCTGGCGGTTCTCGTCGTCGCCGCCGATGACGGTGTCATGCCGCAGACTGTCGAGGCCATCAACCACGCCCGTGCGGCCAATGTGCCCATCCTCGTGGCCATGAACAAGATGGACCTTCCCACCGCCAACCCTGACAAGGTCTATCTGGGCCTTCAGCAGAACGGCATCACCCCTGAAGAGTGGGGCGGCAACGAAGCCGTCATCCCCGTCTCAGCGAAGACAGGCAAGGGCATTCCAGACCTCCTGGAGCGCATCCTCCTCGAAGCGGAAATGCTTGAGCTCACAGCAGACCCCACCGCTCCCTTCGAGGGCCTCGTCATCGAGGCGCAGATGGAGAACGGCATGGGACCCACCGCCAGCGTCCTCGTTCAGAACGGCACGCTCCGCGTCGGCGACGTGCTGATTTGCGGACAGTGCTACGGCAGGGTCAAGGCTCTTATCGACAGCCAGGGACGCCGCGTCGCACGCGCCCTCCCCTCCACCCCCATCAAGGTCATGGGCCTTTCGGGTGTGCCTGAAGCTGGTGACAAGATCACCATCGCCGACGACGAGCGCACCGCTAAGGAGATGGCGGATGAAGTCGCCAGGGAAGCCCGTCTGGGCAGCGTCCAGGTGGATCGCACCGTCTCCCTGGAGACTCTTTTCGAGAACATGGGCAAGGAGGAGAAGCCGAACCTCTCCATCATCCTCAAGACCGATGTCCGCGGCAGCCTGGAGGCCATCGTGGATTCCATCGCGAAAATCAAGTCCGAGAAGGTCACCGCCACCGTCATTCATAGCGGAGTCGGCGAAATCACGGAAAACGACGTGGTTCTGGCCGCCGCCTCGAAGGCTGTCATCCTGGGCTTCCACGTCCGCTCCATGCCTGGCGTCAACAAGCTGGCAAAGCAGAAGGGCGTCGAAATCCGCCTCTACTCCATCATCTATGAACTGCTGGAGCAGGTTGAGGACGCCATGCGCGGACGCCTTACTCCCGAAGTCAACGACAAGCTCCTCGGCAAAGCGGAAATCATCCAGATCTTCACCAACAGCAAGGTCGGCAAAATCTGCGGCTGCCGCGTGAACGAGGGCCTCATCCGCGTCAATGCGAAAGCGAAGGTTTACCGCGACAAGGAACTCATCTACAACGGCCTTATCGCCTCCCTCAAGCACTTCAAGGACGATGTCCGCGAAGTCAAGAGCGGCCTCGAATGCGGTATCAAGCTTGACAACTTCGAGGACTTCGAGGAACACGACATCATCGAGGTCTTCGAGACTGTCAAGGTTGCCCCGCAACTGTAGCATAATGGAACGCGGGCTCTGCCTCGCGTTCAGCATGGAGAAGCGCAGGCTCTGCCTCGCGCGATAAAGAATATGCCAATCCCTAGAATCACAAGAGTTAACGAGCTTGTACACCGCGAACTCGGCAACATTTTCACCTACATTGTCAGCCCCGCCAGGCCAGGCTGCCTGATAACCGTCACGGGCGTTAAAATGTCCGTTGACCTGCGGGATGCAACGGTCTTTGTCAGCATCTACGGCAAAAACGCCAACAAGGAGGAGATACTCGCCTTCCTGGAAAGGCAGCGCAGCCTCCTCCAGTCGGAACTGGCACGCAAGGTTGTCCTCAAAAACACCCCGCGCCTCCACTTCAGGCTCGACGAAACCGCCGCCAATGCCGACCGCGTCATGTCCATCATCGACGAGCTGGACAAGGAAAGCCCCGCAGATAATGACACAGAAGATACGAAATGACATCAATGGCATCCTCCTGGCGGACAAGGGGCAGGAGTGGACCAGCTTCGATATCGTGAACTGTGTCAAGCACACCTTCCACCCCGCAAAAATAGGGCACTGCGGCACCCTCGACCCCATGGCCACGGGGCTGCTGGTTCTCCTTCTAGGAAAGGCGACAAAGCTCCAGGATGCCCTGATGGGCAAGTCCAAAGTCTATGAGGGTGCCCTACGTCTGGGTCTTGAAACCGACACGGAAGACGCCACAGGCACTGTGACCGCCCAGCGCAGCACCGAAACCATCACAGAGGAGGCTCTGGCACAGGCTGTCCAGAGCATGGTCGGTGAACAGATGCAGGTGCCGCCGATGGTCTCCGCCATCAAGAAGAACGGCAAGCCCCTCTATGAGCTGGCGCGCCAGGGCATCACCATTCAGCGGGAACCACGCAGAATCACTGTATTCACCTTCGAGCTCCTCTCCGTGAACCTCCCCGATGCAACCTTCCGCGTCCACTGCTCCAAAGGCACCTACGTCCGCACACTTTGCGCAGACATCGGCCACAAGCTAGGCTGCGGCGCCATCATGACCGCCCTCCGCAGAACCTCCTGTGGAGATTTTAATGTCGCCAACGCCTACCCCATCGAAACCATACGAAGCTGGTCTCTCGACCAGCTCCAAAATGCTCTCCTTCTGCCGCATTAGCGGTGGAAGGTATGGAGATGCACGGGCACCGTCCCGTGCAAAAATCCCTTCAAAACCATGCTCCCCC
>JAFTAC010000204.1 GCA_017458805.1 Victivallales bacterium
AACCTGTCCTGCGCCCGCCGCTTTGGCGACGGGGCAACCTGTCCTGCGCCCGCCGCTTTAGCGACGGGAAAGAAAAAGGAGAAAAAGAAATGTACGGAGCAAACCTGAGATTCCCGAAAGAAGAGCTGAACCTTGAACCCCGTCCCGAGTGGTGGATGGTACGTCCAGAGGAAATCATCGCCACCTGCCAGGCCACAAAACGCGGTCAGGCGAATGTCATCGCCCAGACGCCTGGGGGCTTCCCCGTCTATGCGGTCTTCTACGGGGACTTCTCCGAGCCTGCGCCACAGAGCAACTGGTCTGCTGGCTCCAGCAGCAACACCTACAAGAGCTACTTCCAACGCGAAGGCCAGAAGCAGACCATCCTGTTCATGGCGGGCATCCACGGGGCAGAGGCAGAAAGCGTCTGCGCCGCCACCAACCTGATTCAGATGCTGGAGACAGGCAAGGACTTCCGCGGCAAGACCAATGACGAACTGGCTGCCCTCATCGACCAGTACCGTTTCATCATCATTCCATGCGCGAACATGGACGGGCGCGCCATCTCCCCAGACCACCTGCGCCATGCAACCTTCGAGGACTTCAGGGCCGTCTCGCAAGGCTGCTGGAAATCTGACGGCAGTCTCATCGGCTGGCGCGGCAGCAAGGAGTGGTTCCCGCTCCCGCTGGACAAGGTCAAGAACCCTGGCGGCTATCCCAACGCCGACGGTTTCAACATCATGCACGACGCATGCCCTGGCCATATCCGCACGGCTGAGGCAAGGGGCATCCTGCAACTTTGCGAACGCTGGTGCGTCGATGCGGTCCTGAACGCCCACTCCTGCGAAGGGCAGCCGCATTTCATCCAGCCCACTCTGCTTTCCTACCCTGCCCATCAGCGCAGGGGCGCCGCCTGGGCGACCACGGCCAACGACCTGATGTTCAAGGCGGGTCTGCGCAAGGAGGCCCTTGCAGAGCCGCTGAAGGCGCGCGGAGCCACCTTCAACCTGAACACCATGATGATGTACGCATCTGGTGCCCTGGCCGTCACATTGGAGTGCAGCACCTGCTCGCTTGAGAACAACTACACCTTCGACCAGCTCATCGAACCCAACTACATCGCCCTCAAGGTCATGATGGAGGACGGTCTGACCGCCCCCATCGCCGACCGCTCCACCTTGTTCCAGGGATGAGGTACAAGCACCCCATCTTCCAACATCAAGAGGAAGGGGAGGGCCACGCCTCCACAAGCGCCCCGCTCTCCCTTTTCATCATCTGTGTGCTTGCCCTCCTGGCTGGCTACATAGGTTGGCTTCAACTCTATAAAAGCAGGGAGATGGACGCATGGGCGCAGCGCCAGCAGGACAGCATTGCCATCATCCCTGGCAGACGCGGCAACCTTCTTGACCGCAACGGTGTAGAACTCAACAAGAGCCTTCCGAGCTACAGTCTTGCCCTGCATATCGAGCGATTGCGCGACCCGCGCGACACCCAGCGCAGGACCCTGGACAAGGTGTGCTCCGCCGTCGCCGACCTCGCCGCCTTCCTTGGCCCAGATTTTTACCACAGCCGCCCCACGCGGCAGGAAGCTCGAAAGCACATCCAGCGGAACACTCCCCTGCCCTTCACCCTTTGGAAGGATGTCGATAAGGAGACCATCGACAAATGGGCCACCGCCTGCGCACATTTTCCAGGCACCGAGCTGGTGCTCGCCTGGAAACGCCACTACGAGTTTCCCCACAGTGCCAGCCTGCTTCGTGGAAAAACAGGCTTTGGCACCCCCGTCTTTCTCCCTGCGTTCAAACGATACAACCTAAGCCACCTGGACCTCTCGGGCAAAAGCGGCCTCGAACTCGCCCTGGACGCCAAGCTGAGCGGTACGGCTGGCTATGAACAGCTGCGCATTGACGCACTGGCATACCGTCAGGAAACCGTCAGCTCCTCCCCTGCCACAAACGGCGACGATGTCACGCTCACCATCGACATCGCCCTGCAGCAGGAGATTGAGGCACTCCTGCGCAGGCAGCACCTCGCGGGGGCCGTTGTGCTGATGGACTTGCGCACGTCGGAGATGCTGGCAGCCGTCTCCGAACCATCCTTCCCCCTTGACGACACAGGTGAGCCACAGCCAGGCACGCTGGTCAACCGCGTGCTGGGCGGCACCTATCCGCCAGGCTCCACCCTAAAGCCGCTTGTCGCCATTGCTGCCCTCCAGCAAGGGCTGGTCTCGCCCGAAGAAACCATCGAATGCGTTGGCTTTTATGCGCTGCCTGACGGCAGGCAGGTGGGCTGTTCCAAGCGCACAGGCCACGGAGCCCTCAATTTGGAGGAAGCACTCGCCTACTCCTGCAATGTTTTTTTCTGCGAACTGGGCAGCCGTCTGGGACCTCTTTTCAACAACGTCGGTGCAAACACAGGTCTGGGCGAGCCGCCTGGCACGGAGCTTCGCATCCAGGAGAAAAGCGGGCTGCGCTTCATCCCTGAATGGGTGGAGAACCACAGAAGTTCCCTGCCACGATGGACCGCTGGCGACGCCGCAAACGCTTCCATTGGGCAAGGCGCCTGGCTCGTCTCTCCAATACAACTGCTCATCGCACTCGCCGCTGTCGCAGATGGCAAACGCCACCAGCCAACCTTCATCCTCGGAGCCTACCAGCAGCCAGCCGAACAGCTCGACTGGGACGATGACCAACTGGCCATTGTGCAAAACGGCATGCTGAAATGCACCGAGTATGGCACGGGGAAAACCATGCAAGTTCCTGGTTTCAATGTTCTTACAAAGACTGGCACAGCCGAGGTCGGTCAGGGTAAACGCCCGCATGCCCTTGCTTTCGCTGCACTCCCTGCCGAGGCCCCGCGCCTTGCATGCCTTTGCATCATTGAACACGGAGGTGGCGGCGGCAAAATCGCTGGCCCCATCGTGCGCCAAACCCTTCAGGCTGCCCTGCAAAAAGGTTTCTAGAGATTCTAGAGATTCTAAAGATTCTAGAGATTCTAGAGATTCTAGAGATTCTAGAGATTCTAGAGATTCTAGAGATTCTAGAGATTCTAGAGATTCTAGAAGCAAAAAGCCGCTTGTAAAATGGAACGAACAGCTCTATATTATAATATTGTCATAGCTAATCCAAAGAATCACCATAACCCAAGGAGCCACCATGAGATTCATCACTGCATTTTTGCTATGTGCATTGTTAGGGGTCAGTTGTCAAAGAGTAAAGAATACGCAAAAATCACGACGTCCCACTGCGCATGTACAATCCACCGAGATGTCAAGGCGCATCGAGTACAGGAAACGGCTGAACAACCCCGCTACGCGGCAAGCCGCCATCCAGGCAGGTCTTAGGAATGTGGATCCCGTCATCCGCAAGAAAGCCCTCTACGAGCTTTATGCGGACAAGGGGGCTGCGGCAGCGGATACCCTCAAGCAGATGGCAGGGGACCCCGACAAGGGCATCCAGCTGCTTCTCATCGCTTGCATCAAGGACATCACCGATGTGGAACTGCGCACTAACGTAGCAAACTTTGTCGCTGAAAATGCCGCTAGCGATGAACTGAAACGGGACGCGCGGCGCCTCCTCACCAGCTTCACGATGCACAAAAACAATGTCCGCCTCAAGGACAACCCAACCTATGACCACGAGGTCACAACCGCCGAGAAAATCACCATCCCAGACGACAACTGGCTTATCATCAAGGATGTCATCGAGAACGGTCACGAACACGGCTACTACAAAAATGACCTGGATGAAAAGGGCTGGCAGAAAATCAGGCTCGGTGCCTGGGAGCAGCAGTGCATCGGCACCTACGATGGCATCGCATGGTACCGCATCCGCTTCAAAGCCCCTGAAAAGGCAAAGGGCGTTGTCGGTGCGGAACTTTACTTCCAGGGTGTAGATGAAATCGCATGGATTTGGCTTAACGGGACTTACGTCGGCCAGCACGACCTTGGTCCTGCCGGGTGGGACATCCCATTCTTTATGAATATCGGCGAGGAAATCAAGTGGGGCGAGGAGAACCTGCTCGTCGTCCGCGTCCACGACAGCGCTGCGGCTGGCGGCATCTGGAAACCGATCGAACTCCACATCCTTAAGTAACAACGGAGGCACACCCCATGAAAACCTATCGATACCTGGTTTGTTTATTGACGATTTGCACGCTGGCCTTCGCCATCCATGGCGAGAGGCTGGTTGCAGAATGGGACTTCTCCGTGAAGACAGACTCCGCCAAGGACGGCAGTTACCCAGGCGGCAAGTTCCGTGGCAGCACGAAAGTCATTGACGGCTGGCTCACTCCCGCCCCTGGCTACGAGGACAAAGCTGAAGGCTACAACGCCACCCCGAGCAAAATCTACAATGAACTGACACCAGCGACGGGCTTCCGCATGGAGGTCGTCGCCCGCGTCAACGCCGAGGTGACCAGCTGCAACACCTACATGATGTTCGACAACAAGTACCTGCTCGCCGTCGGCGATAGCCGCAAGGACGCCAACACAGGCTATGCGTTCGCCCTCATGCGCAGTGATCCCAACACCTCAAACACCTTCTACATGCAGTGCTTCCTAGGCTTCCAGGAGCACAGCGTCGCCGTCCGCTCCAAGTCCTTCACGCTCGTGCCTGGCGAAACGCACACATTTGCGTTTGAGTTCAATGGCGGGGGGCGCATTCTCTTCCTGCTGGACGGCGTTTCGCAGGGCACCGCCTACTTCAAGGGCAACACCGTCGCCCCCGCCACAAAAAACGCCATCATCGGCGACCGCTTCGGCTCTATGCACAACCGCTTCAACGGCCAGATCAAAAGCCTGAAGCTCGTTAGCTTCCCCCCGCAGACTCTTGTGCTCTTCTCGCACGGGCGTGCCGCCTTCCTCCGCACGGAAAAAAACGCCTTCATTGAGTTCAAGGTCAAAAATAGCGGTGAAACCTTCCTGCGCGATATCGCCGTGGAATACCAGTTCGGGGACGACGAAGAACCCAGGAAACAGGAAATCGGCACCCTCCAGGGCGGCGCATCGCACATCGTCAGCATCCCGTTCAATACAGTGCGGATGATTGGCAGCTACCCCATAACCGTCTCCGCCACAGGCAAGAACGGCCAGGTCCTTGTCCAGGACTCCCTAAAGATGGATACCCATATCTGCCCCATGCCCCCACCTGACTCCTACCCCATCCTCATGTGGGGTTCCGACAAGCTGGAGAACATGAAGAACACGGGATTCACACACAATCTGGGCGGATATGCCCGCGACGTCCTCTACACCCAGGACCTCGAATCCACCACAAACCGCATCAACAGCGAACTCGACAA
>JAFTAC010000205.1 GCA_017458805.1 Victivallales bacterium
AGGTCAGGGGCACGGGCTGAACCGCCTCCACCTCCTCGGCAGAAAGCAGCTTTATGCTGACAGGCGCGTCGGAGACCAGATTCGCCTTCACGCTGAACTCCTTGCTGTTCAACTCCTTGACAGCAATCTCCTTGTCCCCTTGCAGAATCGCGATGGAGGCCAGACGCATGGTCGCCAGCCCAGCAAATATCATCGTGGAGCCAGGCATCACCTCCATCACCTCCTGGTCGTGCTTGACAAGGTAGTTCTTGCGGCCCGTGTGGGGTGGTGGTGCAACCGCCGCCTCCCAGCGGACAAGCCCTGGAACAGGCGCGATGCGCAGGCGATGCCACTCGGAAGATGCGTCCCCCGCCAGTACCCTGTAACGTGTTGTCGCATAGAGAGCGGAGGTTTTTGCGGAAAAGCTGGCATTCTCGCCACTCGCCATCTCCAACGTGACAGGCGGCTCGGTCTCATCTTCAAGCTGAAGCGTGGCCTTGGAGGGAATGTCGCCTGCCAGTTGCGCCACTATTTCCACCTCCTGACCGCGTTTCACCGAGAGATCGCCAGGGGTGACCTCCACGATGACGGTGCGCGAGTGTGGGCGTATGCCCGCAAATGGCAGGAAGATACGGGCCAGACTGGTCGCCATCCCAGCGGGTGCGCAAAGAAACGGTATGAGCCATAAAAGAAGAGCTACTGGATAGGCACGCTTGAGCCATTGACGCGAACGCGCAGGATAGAGCTGCCGCGCCTCAATCTGCTCCAGGCGCACACCAGGCTCCTCCAGCAGCCGTTCGATGAAATCGGCTTGGACATTCCCCTGTTCGTAGAACTGCACGGCGTTGATGATATGGTTGTCCGCCGTCGGCTGCGCCTTCTCCACGAGAACCGCCAGCGCCTGGAGGCTGAGGCGGTGTCTGGAAAAACGGACCAGCCAAGCGACAACTGCTATCAAGGAAGCCACGATGCCCCCCAAGGCTAGCCAGCGCCAGACAGCCGTCATTTTGAACAGCACATCGGCCAGTGCCAACATCAGAACAAGTGAAACCAGCGGCAGCAGAAGCCAGAGCACAGCTAGCGTCAGCAGCTCCTGCGAGCGCTCACGACCGAGCCGCCGCAGCTGCATCAGTGTCATATTTAGACGCCTGCCTGGATTCATCGATGTTTTCCCTGATTCAAGGTGATTGAGTGGAAATTAAGCTTCTAGGCCTTCTAGAGATTCTTACTATTATAATGTAATATGGTTTACGGTAAATGCAATACTCAAACTGGCTGGAAAAAACCAAATAATTCCGTTAAAAAGTAATCCATCAGTAATTGATATGAGCCGCGTTAGCGGCGGCAAGAACCTAGCCGTGGGTGGAGCGAGCGCCTCTGGCGCGAGCGAAACCCACGGGCAAATGTCACATCCAGTTCCATTGCGCCGTGCCGCGTAGCGAAGCGGAGCGGCAAGGCGCAGAAAAAACCAGCAAGTATTATCAACCAGTGAGGCATTACCGTGAAAAAAAGAGAAAAATCAACGAGCAAAAGAAAAATCCCACTATATATTACTATGTGGAGTGTTTTGCGCACTTTCCGTTCTGTGTATTCAAATCCATAAAAGGAGAGATTGTTTCTATGATGACAAGAAAGGAGATAGATGCAGCCTTGCAGAAGCGTCCAACCAAGCGTTGGAGCGGCGAGCCTGGCCTGGGAAGCGTCTATGGCGAGGAGGAAATCCAGGCTGCGCTGGATGCCGTCAAGGACTCTATGAACTACGAGAAGGGCTTTGGCTTCACCAGCCAGCCCATCGTGGATTTCGAGAACGCCTTCGCAAACTATGTCGGCACCAAACACGCCATCGCCGTAAACTCCTGCGGCCCAGGAATTGATATTGTCATGCGCTTCCTGAAGCTGGAGGCAGACGACGAGGTCATCGTCCCCCCCTGCAACTTCATCGCAGCCCCGCTGTCAGCCTACGGCAACGGCGGCAAGGTTGTCTGGGGCGATGTCATCAAGGAAACGCTTGAACTCGACCCAGCCGACGTGGAGCGCAAAATCACCCCGCGCACACGCGCCATCTTCCCTGTCCACATGAACGGCCTCTCCGCCCCTGTGAACGAACTGCTGGCTGTCGCCGCCCGCCACCCAGAGTGCCGTTGCGGCGCCCCCCTGGTCATCTGCGATGCAGCACGCGCCTGTGGCGGCGGTTATGACGGAGGCAAAATCGGCAAGGCGGGCTTCGCCACCATCTTCTCCCTCCACACGATGAAAAACATCACCACCCTCGGCGAAGGCGGCATGATTACGACAGACAGCGATGAACTGGCCACCTACGCGCGCTCCGTCCGCATGTACGGCGGCGGGGTCGAGGCATGGGGCACCTCCAACGTGATGACGAAGGTACAGGCCGCCGTCGGCCTTGTCCAGCTCGCCAAGTTGGACGGATTCATCGCCGACCGCAGGCGCCTCGCCAAGCAGCGGGACGAACTGCTCTCGGGCATCCCCGAAATCAAAACGCCCGTCGAGCCAGCCGACTGCGTCCACAGCTACTACCTCTACACCTGCCAAGTGTGCGATGAATGGGCTGGAGAAAAGCGCGATAAGCTCATCGAAATGCTCGATACGGAGTACGGTTTCCGCTGCGGAAAGGCGAATCCCCCCGTCTATTGGGGGCGCAAGCAGCTGGCCGACTGCACGGACTGCTCCAAGACGCCTGTCTCGGACCTGCTCGGCAACACCATCTTCTGCCCGCCCATCCACCCCGCCATGCCCGAGGACGACAACCGTTACATCTGCGCCGCCATAGCCGACGCAGTCGAGAAACTGCGTGGCTGATTTGAGAGGAGAAAAGTGAATATGATGACACAACAAGAGATAGACGCCGCCTTGACCAGAAAGCCCGCGATTTCATGGCCGTCTGAACCGCGCCTGGGCAGCATTTACGGGCAGGAAGAACTGGATGCCGTCGAACAGTCCATGCGGGATTCGATGGATGTGGTGAAGGGTTTCGGCTTCTCCGCCCCACCCATCCCCGACTTCGAGGCGGCCTTCGCCAAATACACGGGCACCAAGTTCGCCACCGCCGTGAACTCCTGCGGGCCTGGCATCGACATTGTCATGCGCTACCTGAAGCTGCAGCCAGGCGACGAGGTTATCGTCCCCTCCATCAACTACTCTGCGGCGCCGCTGGCGGTGCTGGGAGCGGGTGGCACGGTCATCTGGGGCGAAAGCGACCCAGAGACCTTTATGCTCGACCCCAAGGACGTGGAGAAGAAAATCACCCCGCGCACACGCGCCATCTTCCCTGTCCACATCCACGGCTGTTCCGCGCCGATGGACGAGTACATCGAAATCGCCAACCGCCATCCGCACCCCGTCTATGGCCCGCCTAAAGTCATCGGCGATGCGGCCCGCGCATGCGGCGGCGACTACAACGGCACCAAAATCGGCAAACGAGGCTGGGCGACCATCTACTCCTTCCATACCCAGAAGAACATGACGACCCTCGGCGAAGGCGGCATGATTGTCACCGACGACGAAGATTTGAACACCTACGCCCACTCTGTCCGCATGTACGGTGGCGGCGTGAACGCCTGGGGCACCTCCAACGTGATGACGAAGGTACAGGCAGCCGTCGGCCTCGTCCAGCTCGCCAAGCTGGATAGCTTCATCGCGGGCCGCCGCCGCGTCGCCTACGCACGCAACAGGATGCTGGAAGGCGTCGAGGGCATCACCCTGCCCTACAACCCGCCCAACGCGGAGTCCAGTTTCTACATGTACCCCATCAAGCTCAAGGCCGAATGGGCGGGCGAGAAGCGGGACTACATCATCGCCACCCTCCGCGACAAGTACAACGTCGGCGCCGTCGTCGCCAACAACCCCGCCTACATGGGACGCAAGATCCTCGCAGAACATTTCGGCAAGACCACACCGCTCTCGGAGAAGCTGGCCTCGCAGCTCATCTGCCTGAGCATCCACCCGGCCATGAGCGATTCCGACAACGAATACATCACCGCCGCCTTCCTCTCCTGCCTCAAAGAACTAGATTAAACCCGTCTTCCAGCGTTTTTGCGCAGGAGTCACCCCAATCCTTCTTACTTCGTCCTGACAGCGCGCTCCTTCAGAGCGCGCTGGATTAAAAAAAATGAGCACAGTACTTCCCTTCCAGGCAATTATGCCATCCCGTGCGGACGCGCCCAGCGTTGCCACGCTCCCCTACGATGTCATGAACCGTGACGAGGCCGCCAAGATGGCGGCAGGAAATCCCTTGAGTTTCCTGCATGTCACCCGTTCCGAGATAGACCTCCCTTCAGACACCAATCCATACTCCCCCGAGGTCTATGAGAAGGCCGCCCAAAACTGGAACGCCCTCAAGAAGGCTCGCCTCGCGAAGGACGCCGTCCCTGCCTTCTATATCTACTCGCTTGTGATGAATGGCCGCCGCCAGACAGGCATCGTCGCAACCCCCGCCGTGAAAGACTACGACACGGGCATCATCCTCAAGCACGAAAAGACACGCAAGGAGAAGGAAGACGACCGCACGCGCCACATCTCCACCCTTCGCGCACAGACAGGGCCTGTCTTCCTGACCTACAAGGACTCCCCCGCCATCGACGCCATCGTCACGAAGACCATGGCATCGGCCCCGCTCTTTGACTTCACCGCCGAAGACGGTATCCAGCACACGGGCTGGCGCATAGCCGACGATGACACCGAGGCAGTCCAAAACGCCTTTGCGCAGATTCCCAACCTCTACATCGCGGACGGACACCACCGCGCCGCCAGCGCCAGCCGTGCCTACGCAACCCTCAAGGACGGCGAATCCGACCGTTTCCTGGCCGTCATCTTCCCTGCCAGCCAGCTCAAGATCCTGCCCTACAACAGGGTTGTCTTCGACTTGAACGGCATGGATGAGGAGCAGTTCCTTGCAGCCGTCCGCAGCCGCATGGCCGTGGAGCCTGCGGCATCCGCCGAACCAGATGGCGTCGGCGACGTCCGCATGTACCTCGCCGGCAAATGGTGGAAGCTCACCCTGCCCTCCTTGGCAAACGCCAGTGCCATCGACGCATTGGATGTCAGCCGCCTCCAGAACACCATCCTGGCCCCCCTGCTGGGAATTGACGACCCGCGCACCAGCAAGCGCATCGACTTCGTCGGTGGCAT
>JAFTAC010000206.1 GCA_017458805.1 Victivallales bacterium
CCTTCTGACCATTGAAGCCGATGATACCCCGAACCTGGACGAGACTATCGTGCAGGCCGTCACTTCCGCAGGATTCAAATGCACTCCTATTGGCGGAAGCACCCCTCTCATCGAAAAACAATATGACGTGTTGGGCATGCATTGCGCTGGTTGCGCAGGCCGCGTTGAAAAGAAAGCTTCCGCCGTGCCAGGCGTGAAGGAGGCAAAAGTCAATCTGGTGGCGCACCTGCTGACCATCAAGGCAGAGGATTCAGAATCACTGGATGGCGCTATTGTGCAAGCTGTTACATCCGCTGGTTTCAAATGCTCCCCCATCAAGGTGGAAAATCAAGAGGAAGCCACTCCAGAAAAGCCACTTACAGAGGAACAGGAAGTCAAGCAACGCCTAATACCCTCCCTTGTCTGGTGGCTGCTCATCGTTGTTCTGATGCTTTTGAAGATGCACGTTCACCCAACTGGTTCCGCAACAGTCTTCAACGTCACTATTGGCATTCTCCAGATGCTGATGACACTGGTGGTCTTCGCCATCAACCGAAGGGTTTTCACCAACGGCTTCAGACACCTTTTCCAAGAACCAGACATGGATTCACTCATAGCCCTGGCCTCAACTGCATCCTTCCTGCTCAGCGGCTTCACCATTGTCCTGCTTGCACTTGGAAAAGCCACATCGGGCCATTTCTACTTCGAATCGGCAGCCATGATTCTCGTCATCGTCAACTTTGGCAAGTTCCTGGAAGCCAAGGCAAAAAAGAAGGCTGGCGATGCACTGGAAAAACTGCGCGACCTGGCCCCAAAGACCGTCCTGAAGATTATCGGCGACAAAGAGGTGGAGACTCCCGCTGGCACCATCCGCCCTGGCGACATAATCGCCGTCCGCCCAGGCTCCCGCATCCCCCTCGACGGCGTTGTCACCGAGGGCTTTTCCTCCATCGACGAAGCTTCCCTCACGGGGGAAAGCATGCCCCGTGACGTGACACCTGGCGCAAAGGTCTTCGCTGGCACCATGAACCTGACAGGTGCCTTCCGTTTCAAGGCGGAACAGGTGGGACAGGAGACGCTCCTTGCGGGCATCATCAAACTGGTCGCCAACTCCTCCGTCGCCCGCAGCAAGGCCGTACGTCTGGCGGATGCCATCGCCGCCCGTTTCGTGCCCATCGTCTCCATCATCGCCATCATCACCCTCATTGTGCATCTTCTTCTGGGGCATCAGGTTGCAGAGGCACTCAGCTACGCCATCACCGTCCTGGTCATCTCCTGCCCGTGCGCTCTGGGGCTGGCGACTCCCGTCGCCGTCACCGTCTCCATGGGACGCTCCGCCAAGGAGGGCATCCTTTTCAAAGGAGGTGAAGCCCTGGAGAAGCTCTGCAAGATTGATACAATCTTCCTGGACAAGACAGGCACCCTCACTACAGGCAAGCCAAACGTGACTGACATCACCCCCTGCAACGGCTCCAGCGAAGCCGAGCTGCTTGCGCTTGCTGCGTCCCTGGAGGCTTCTAGCGAACACCCCATCGCAAAGTGCATCCGCCAGGCTGCCGCCGACAAGAGCCTCTCCGTTCCTGCCGCCACCAATTTCAAATCCATCCCTGGCAAGGGCATTACAGCTACCCTCGACGGTACGACATACTACGCTGGAACTGCCGACTTGATAAGGGAATACGCTCCAGAGCTGGATATGAAAGAGGTCGCTCCAAAGGCCGAAGAGCTCCAAAAGCAGGGAAAAACTTTACTCTTTATCGCAGCACTAAAACGCGCCTCACAGGACAAAAATGGCACCGCACAAGACCGAGAAGACGGCGCACAGGACAGGCTTTATGGCCTCATCGCCGTGCGTGATTCAGCCGCCCCCACTACCAAACCTGCCATCGAGGCACTACACGGTCTGGACCTCTCCGTCGCCATGCTTTCGGGCGATTCGCAGAACACAGCCAATGCCATTGCACAAGAGCTGGGCATCACCGATGTCAAGGCGGGACTGCTACCAGCCGACAAGGCGACTGCCGTCTCCGAGGCCAGGCAGAAAGGCAGACAGGTCGCCATGGTGGGCGACGGCATCAACGACGCCCCCGCCCTCTCATCCGCCGACCTGGGCATCGCCGTCGGCACAGGAACCGACATCGCCATGGAGTGCGCAGACATCGTCATCATGCGCAACGACATAGGCTGTGTCGTCTCCGCCATCCGCATCGCCAAAGCGACAGTCCGCATCATCCGCCAGAACCTCTTCTGGGCCTTCTTCTACAACGTCCTCGCCATACCAGTCGCTGCAGGC
>JAFTAC010000207.1 GCA_017458805.1 Victivallales bacterium
GGCGGCGCAGAAGAGGGCGGAGCCGACGATTTCGGAGGGCAGGGTGGCAGCCTCCCTTGTCAGGTACAGCATGCAGAGGTTTCCTCCCATGCTGTAGCCTACGAGTGCGACCTTTTTATACTTCCCCTTGAGGATGGCGTGTTCTGTCACCCATTTGAGGTGGTCGGAGGAATCGTTGGTGGTGAAGTGGATGGAGTTGACGGGGGAGGGGCCTGTGCCTCGATAGTTCCAGGCGAGGCAGTCCCAGCCGATTGTGTTGAATGCCTTGACCATGCTCAGCGCATAATGCCTCCGCGTATGTCCGCAAAGACCGTGGCTGATGATGAGCAGCTTGTCGGATTGTCCTTCAGGAACGCGTGCCCAGTCGAGGAGAAAGGGTTCCTTGTCAGGGGCGATGAAGGTCTCCCTGTCGTATGTCACGGAGTTGTCCGCCTTGCGGAAGTAACTGGGGAGAATTGTCTGAATGTGCCTGTTGCCAAGAAGGAAAGGGGCTTTGTATGATGATGGTTGAATGAGAGGCATGAGGTCGTTATTTCGAGAGGATAATCGTATTGAGGGAAGGGGAGATAATCTGCCGCAGGACGGACTGGAGGGTCTCGTACTTGTTCGCTGGGATGAGGAAGGGACGGGCGTTAATCGCTGTCGAGACGGTGATGGTGTTCTTGGCGGCGGAGGCGGAGTAGGTGTAGGTGTATGTTTCACCTGGCAGTGTGAACTTCTTGGAGGGCATCAGGTAGGCGATGTTCGGGTAGTCGCCAGGCAGCTCGATGACAACATCCCGTTGCAAAACGCTGTGTCCCGTATATTCGAATGGGAGGCGGCGCGTGTTCTGGGGTGCGTTGAATGTGCCCACGCTTTGCCTGGGGCAGGCGAAGTAGAGGATATTCCCTTGCTCAGTGGCGAAGTTCTTGATGTTTGCCGCGAAGGAGACCGTGGCAGGATAGGTGTTTACGTTGGTCACCATCTCCCCGTCTGGCGTGGCCGTTTGGGAGAGGGCGTTCAGGAGCGCAAGGTGGTAGCGGCGACGGTCTTCCTGAGTCTGTTCGGAGAGCTCCTTGTTTATCGCATTGTGGCTCTGTCCGTAATAGGTGTCCTTGACCTCGAAACGGGCGTCGCCATTCGCGAAGAGGCGGATGTGTATCTTCCTGTGTTCCTTTGTCTTGAACTTGTCTGGAACCTCGATTGTGAAGATTTTGCCGTCGAGGGTGATGGCCTTTTGGCCTTCATAGCCACAGGTGCCAAGCTCCGCATACTGCGAGCTTTCATTCAGCCAGACCCATTTGCCGTCGCATTTGACGCGGACGATGGGGGAGGCAAAGAGCGATGGTGCAAAGAACTTGACCAGTTCGGCGTCCACAATCTCTGCATTGCTGCTGCCCTTGGCGAGGATGAACTCTGGCTTGAGGCCAGCGGCTTTTAATAGTGCATAGATAAGGATGGCCTTGTCCATTGCATTGCCATAGCCATCTGTCAAGGTAACGGCAGCCTCGCTCATGGATTTGAAAGGAAGCTCGGTGAACCTTGGGCCTGCGCTGCGGATGGAGCGCGCGACCATGTCACGTATAGCGCGAAATTTTTTCGCGTCGTCCATGCCCTTCATGTCTCCTGCGATTTTCCTCAGTGCATCTGCGTCGTATGTTCTGGCTTCAATTGCCTTGCGCAGCTGGTGACAATAGTTTTTCCAGTTGCCAGTGGTCACGCAGAGGCTGGGCATGATGTATCTGAGGCGGGGAAGGTTCGACTCTTGCAGATAGGCCTTCTGGTTGGAGGTGTTCCAGAAGTGCTGAACAACCCCGAAGTTGGTGATTTTCCTGTATTCGATGTTGTCTTTGCCCTTTGGCATGAAAGCCCCGTTCTGCGAAAGGTTGAAGGCAAGCTGGATGCTTTCAGGATGCGAGATGGTTATGCTCTGGTGGAGGATGGGGACGGTTTCACGGAAGGAGGTCACGAAGGAGAAGGGCAAGTCACCTGTCTTGTGTTCGTATGAGTACTGGTACTCGACGATGCTGCCGATTTCAACGGCTGGCAAGTTTGCGACCAGGGTTTGTCCTTTCGGGTAGCGCGGGGCGGAGCCGTTCCACCCCGCATCCATGAGCTTGTTCTCCGAGAGGTTCAGCTCTGTGCAGTTTTCGCCATTGTAAACCTTTGCAAACTCAAGTTTAAAGTCCTCGCATTCGGGGATGTACTGGAACTTCAGCTCAGAGTAGTCCTTTTTGCCGCCATAGGACATGATCTGGTATTTGACATAGTGCTTTTCAGTCCAGGCGAAGGCATTCTTTAGGGTGATGTCGGTGGTTTCGGAGAGCTTGACGATGTCTGGTTCGTTTTCTA
>JAFTAC010000208.1 GCA_017458805.1 Victivallales bacterium
GCGCAAGGGCGGCGTCAAGTGTGTCGGCCTGTGCCATTCCGTCCAGGTCCGCGCAGAGCAATTGCTCCGCGAACTGGACATGTGGGAGAAGTACAACCCCGTCACCTGGAAAATCGCGGGCATCAACCACATGGCGTGGCTGCTGGAAATCTCCAAGAACGGCAAGGACCTATATCCTGAAATCAAGAAGGCTGCGGACAAGAAGAACCGCAATGCCCGCAAGAAGGACGGTGAAAAGCACAACGACATGGTGCGCCTGGAGATGCTCAAGCACTTCGGCTACTACAACACGGAATCCTCCGAGCACACTGCCGAATACCATCCCTACTTTATCAAGTCGAATTACCCCGAGCTTATCGAAGAGTTCAACATCCCGCTGGATGAATATCCTCGCCGCTGCGTCAACCAGATTGAAGCCTGGCGCAAGCAGAGGGATGAAATCACCAACAACAAGAAACTTTCCCACAAGAGAACCCGCGAATACGGATCCTATATCCTTGAATCCATTCTGACGGACAAGCCCTGCGAGATTGGCGGCAACGTCCTCAACAACGGCCTCATCAGCAATCTGCCCAGCACCGCAGTTGTGGAAGTGCCCTGCCTAGTGAACCGCAATGGCGTGCAGGGATGCTTTGTCGGCGACCTGCCTCTTGCATGCGCTGCATTGAACATGACGCACATCAACGTCCACGAGCTGGTCATTGAGGCCGCAGCAACTCATTCGCGCCAGCTGGTTTATCAGGCTGCCATGCTCGACCCGCATACACGTTCCGAGCTTACCTTGGATGACATCAAGGCCCTCTGCGACGCCATGTTCGAGGCCCATACCCGCGACGGCATGATCACCGACTACGTGTAGGGTACTCCTGATGCCACAGATCACCATCGTTGATTCCACCCTGCGCGATGGTGCGCAGGGCGAGCTCCTCTCCTTCTCCGTGCAGGACAAGCTCAATATCGCTTTGGCGCTGGACGACTTTGGCATCGACTGCATCGAGGCGGGCACCCCTGCCTCCAACCCCAAGGACATGGAGTTCTTTCGAAAACTCGCATCTGTCCCGCTGAAAAACGCCAGACCCTGCGCCTTCGGTACCACCCGCCGAAAGGAACACACCGTTGCCGAAGATGAGGGGCTCGGGCTTCTATTGGAGGCGAACACGCCTATTGTCTCCATTGTCGGCAAGGCCTCTCTTCGACAGGTCACGGAGGTTATCAAGGCGACACAGGAGGAGAACACCGCCATGATTGCCGACAGCATCTCTTTCCTGAAAGAGAAGGGAAAGCAGGTTTTCTTCGATGCAGAGCACTTCTTCGACGGCTTCCAGGAGGCTCCCGATTTTGCCATGGACACCCTGCGTACCGCTCTCGAAAGCGGGGCGGATGTTCTTTGCCTTTGCGATACGAATGGCGGGCGAACCCCCACGGAGATTTACAGGGCAGTGAAGGCGGTTCGCCAAGTTTTTCCGAAGGCTGCCATCGGCATTCACTGCCACAACGACTGCGGCTGTGCTGTCGCCAACTCAATGGTGGCGGTCGAGGCGGGGGCCACGCAGGTGCAGGGTACATTTTCTGGCTATGGAGAGCGTTGCGGTAACGCGGATTTGAGCGTACTCATCCCAAACCTTATCTTGAAAAAGGGGTGTCGCTGCAACGTCACTCATTTGGAAAAGCTATGCGATACTGCTCACCGCGTCGCGGAAATATCCAACGTGGCAATCCCTGGCGGCAAGCCATACGTCGGGCATTCAGCCTTTGCCCATAAGGGGGGCATGCATATTGACGGGATGCTGAAGATGGACGGCGCCTTCGAGCACATCTCCCCTGATGTTGTCGGAAACCACAGGCGCTATCTCCTGTCGGAAGTATCGGGGCGCAGCACGCTGCTGGAAAAGGTGAAGCACCTTTCGCCCAAGCTGACCAAAGAGAGCACCGAGCTTTCGCGCATCGTCGAGAAGCTCAAGGAGATGGAGTTTCTTGGCTACCAGTTCGAGGCGGCAGAGGCGAGCCTTGAGCTGTTGGCCAGGCGTGTTCTCGGTCTTCACCGACCCCACTTTGAACTTGTGCAGTACAAGACCATTGGCGAATATCCTGCACCTAACAACAAGGACCAGGCCTCCGCCATGATTGAAGTGAAGGTCGGGAGCAGTGTAGAGGTTTCCGCCGCCCTTGGAAACGGTCCTGTCAACGCGCTCGACCAGGCTTTGAGAAAGGCTCTAAAGGTCTTCTATCCCCAGCTGGACAAAGTCCACCTCACCGACTACAAGGTGCGCGTGCTGGATACCGAATCGGCCACAGCCGCTAAGGTCCGCGTCCTCATCGACTCTGGCGATGGCTCCCGTGTATGGACCACCGTAGGAGTCTCAACGGACATCATCGAGGCTTCCTGGCTTGCCCTTGCGGATTCCATTGAATACCAGCTTATTGAATAATTTTTTCCCAACAACATAAAAAGGAGACTGCGTTTATGCAGTACAAATGGGTACAACTGGATTTGGCGCGCCAGAACGAGAACATCCCCTTTATCAAGCAGTTTATGAAGGTGATGGCGGACGCCGGCTACAATGGCATTCTTCTCTACTTGGAGGACCGCATCCGCACAGCCTCCTATCCGTATCCGAAGGATGAGGACTGCTACACGCCAGAGCAGATGGCGGACATCGTCCAATTTGCCTCTACGCTTGGTCTGGAGGTCGTTCCCTGCGTGGAGGTCCTTTCGCACGCGGAACGTTTCCTGCGCCATCCAGAGATGCAGAAGTTCGCGGAAATCCAGCCAGGCATGACGGGACGTTTCGGCGGCTCGCGCCAAAAGGACTTCTGCCCGACCCACCCCGAACTCTTCGACTTCCTTGCTAAATATCTTGAAGAAGTTGCCGCCATCTTCCCATCGCAGTTCTTCCATGCGGGGCTGGACGAATGCTGGGACTACTGCCTTTGCGACCGCTGCAAGAAGGCTGCCCCCGACTACGCAGGCGAGCAGCAGCTTTTCGTTGACCATGTGCTGAAAACCCATGCCATTCTCAAGAGACTGGGCAAGCGGATGTTGATGTGGTCGGACATGTTCGAGTTCTACCCCGAGGCCCTTCCGCTTGTGCCTCGGGACATCATCATGGTTGACTGGCAGTACCAGTCCGATGTGCGCTTCTATTTGCAGCATCTCCTGGACTGCACGGTGGAAAACCGCCTGAAGCGCAATGAAGAGTTGGGCTTTGAGACCTTCCTCGGCCCCGTCGATATGATTTTCAGCAACCCTCGCTCCTATCTGGAGTATGCACAGGGGCATAAGTTCATTGGCTGTTTGACCACCAGTTGGGAGAAGACGGACACCTACCTCTACCGTACCTTCCCGACTTTCGTCTATGCGGGCCATCTGATGAACGGCAAGCCTGAGGAGCAGGCCTTCCAGGATATGATGCTCCAGCTCTTCGGAACAAACGACGCCATCCTCGGCTCCGCCATCCGCCTTGCGCTCACCAACGAACTGTGGCGCCATTTCCAGGCCTTCGCCACGAACAGGCTCTTCTCGCGTGACTTCCGAGGGCTGCCTTACGCCCGCCAGGAGGCGGATTTCGCTGCGAAGACCATGCTGCAGGAACGCCTCCATCTCGTCGTTACACCGCTGGGAAGGACCGTCCTCAACGACCTTATCGACGCCCTCAACGAAAAGTGCGTCGCCCATAAAATGGTCAATTTCTTCCACTCTGCGCTGGATGGGCATCCAGCCGATTTTTCGACATACACCACACTCCGCACGGCTCTTGCATCGCACCTGTTCAGACTTCAAGGGAAGTGGAACACACTGCGC
>JAFTAC010000209.1 GCA_017458805.1 Victivallales bacterium
GCTTCGCGCACACCCGTGAGGCTGGGGTGTCTCAGAAGAGGCGGGCATGAGCCCTGGGGCGACCATGTGTGCGCTTCGCGCACACCCGTGAGGCTGGGGCGTCGCAGATAGGCACCATGTGTGCGCAAGCGCACACCCGTGAGCCGATTGTTAAAATAGTGTTTTTGATTTAAATAGTTTAAATTTGGAGCAACAATGGACAAGAAGAGAGAAGAAGTCAAGCAGTGGTTTCGCGAGGCGAAGTTCGGTCTGTTCATCCACTGGGGTATCTATGCCGTGACAGGGCGTGGCGAGTGGTTGCGCCAGACGGAGCAGGTGCCTGAGGAAGAGTATGCAAAGCAGATTCCGCAGTTTACAGCGAAGCATTTCGACCCGAAGGCCTGGGCGAAGCTGGCCAGGGAGACGGGCATGAAGTACGTGGTTTTCACGACGAAGCACCACGATGGCTTCTGCATGTTCGATGCCCACAACACCGACTGGAAGGTTACTAACTCCCCTGCGAAGCGCGATGTGCTGCGCGAACTGACCGAGGCCTTTCTTGCCGAAGGGCTCAAGGTCGGATACTATTACTCCATCATGGACTGGCACCATCCCGACTATCTCCCGCGCATGACTTTCGAGCAGGAGACGCGTCCCGCCGAAGGGCACAACGTCATGGACTACATAGCCTATATGCGCGACCAGATCCACCAGATTCTCACCGAATACGGCGAGGCTCCCTTTGTCCTCTGGTATGACGGTGGCTGGATGAACGCCCCCGAGGAGCTCGGTGCAGCCGAGACGAACGCCCTTGCGCGCAAGTGGAAGCCAGGGCTGCTCATCAACGACCGCCACCACACGAAAGAGGACCTTATCACGCCCGAGCAGCGCGTACCCGCCACAGGCATCCTGGACGACGATGGCAAGCCAGCCCTCTGGGAGGCATGCATGACCATGACCTCGCACTGGTGGGGCTATGACCGCAACGAGACGAAGTTCAAGGAGCCCGAGTACCTCATCCAGACGCTGGTCGATATGGTCTCCAAGGGCGGCAACTACCTGCTGAACATCGGTCCCGACGCCGAAGGCGTCATCCAGCCAGAGTTTGTCGAGCGCATGAAGGCCATCGGCAAGTGGATGGACAAATATGGCGAGGCAATCTACGGGACGACTGCGTCTCCCTTCGGCAAGCTGCCCTTCTTCGGCAAGGTGACGGTGAAAGGGACGCGCCTGTACGTTCATCTCTTCGTCTGGCCGAAAAAGCTCCAGATACGTTTGCCGAACCTAAAGAACGACATCAAGGCGATTACCCTGCTGCAAAGCAAGGATGCGGTGACTGCTGTGCGCGATGGAGCTGACTGGGTGATTACGCTGCCAGAGGCGCAGCCTGACCCCGTGGTTAGTGTGCTTGCCGTTGATTTGGACGGTGCGCCGCAGGTCGAACCCGTGCGCATCACTCCCAAGGCCGATGGCGTCATCGACTTGCCCATCCTCTATGGAGACCTTATCGGCCCCCACGGCCAGCGCATCCGCTATGAAATCGACCAGCGGGATGTCTATGTTGGGTCATGGTACCGTGCTCCTGACCGCATCAGCTGGACGATTGAGGATGTGCCAGAGGATGGCGACTACGATTTGACACTCTTCAACTATGTCAACCGCAGTGAATCGGGTATGGTGTATGATGTCTATGTCAACCCCGAGCGGCGTCCTGCCTTTGCACCGAATGGCAAGCCGTGGGGTGCGGAGGACGCGAAGAAGCTCTTCCTGACCCCGCCGCAGCTCTCTTTCACGGCCCGCAGTTCTGCGAACCGCGTGTTGAATCGCCGTCCTGGTGCCGTCCACCTGAAGAAGGGACGGAATGTGCTGGCCATCGTTCTTGGCGATGCAAAAGGCCATACAGAGGATGGCATCTGCCTGTTTGGCGCGATGCTGAAGTCATGTCTGGCCAAAGGACCTGAACACTGGGCAAAACGCGGACCCCATACGAATAGATAACGAGCCAATTATCATGCGCACAACACGACAGATCCATGTGGGGAATGTGGCGGTGGGCGGCGGTGCCCCCGTCTCAATTCAGTCGATGACCAACACCGACACAGGCGATGCGGATGCGACGCTTGCACAGATTCGCGAGCTTGCGAACGCGGGCTGCGAGATTGTCCGCTCAACTGTTCCAGCTCGAAATGTTCTGGATGCCTTTGAGCGCATCTGCGCAGAAAGCCCGCTCCCTGTGGTGGCGGATATACACTTCGACCACACGCTGGCGATTGCCGCCCTTGAGCGCGGCGCAGCATGCGTACGCGTGAACCCAGGCAATCTGCGTGGGGGGGAGGTGGCTGCGACGGAGGTCGCACACAAGGCGGCGGAACTGGGACGCAGTGTGCGCATTGGCGTGAATGGCGGCAGTCTTGCACCGAATGTCGTCGAGAAACTAGGGCGCGGCACGGACGCACTGGTTGCCAGCGCAGAGCACTATGTGCAGCTGTTCGAGAGGGCAGGGTGCCATGAGCTGAAGGTCAGCCTGAAGGCCTCCAATGTGCGCGTGACCGTCGATGCATGCCGTCGTTTTGCGCAGATGTCGAACATTCCCCTGCATATCGGTGTCACGGAGGCGGGACCCGTCTCCTGTGGCATTGTCAAATCCGCCGTGGGCATCGGCAGCCTGCTGCTGGATGGCATCGGCGAAACCATGCGTGTGAGCTTGACGGCTCCACCTGTCGAAGAGGTGAAGGCTGCCTTGAAGATACTGGCGGCGGTGGGGTTGCGACCAGCGGAACCCGAGCTCGTTTCCTGTCCGACCTGTGGTCGCACCCGCGTTGGGCTGATGGAGCTGGTGTCGCAGGTGGAGCGTGAAATCGAGCGCATCAAGGCCAGTGGACGCCATATCGCGCTGAAGAAAGTCGCCGTGATGGGGTGCATTGTGAACGGTCCAGGCGAGGCCTCCGACGCCGATGTCGGCATAGCGGGCTCTCTGCATGGGGGCGTGCTCTTCAAGCATGGCGTGAAAGTCGCCACTCTAAGCGAAGAGGAACTGCTGCCCGCCATCGTACGCGAACTGGAGGAGGCGGCAAGGTAGGTAGCTAGGCCGTCCATGGCCGTTCCTTAAGGATAGTTAACTAAAGGCTTCTTTTAGAAACCACAGATTACACAGATTACACAGATGTTTTCAGCCGCGTTTACGCGGCTGAAAACGGGGAGATTATGGAGTACGGCAAAAATGAACCGCGCAGTGCCGCTAAAGCGGCACTTCGCATCTGTGTAATCTGTGTGATCTGTGGTTAAAAAACTACTCTTATGGGGAACTGAGCTAAAAAATCAACCAACGAGGAGGAATAATCAATGACCTGGGAAGAGAGTCTAAAGCTGTTCAAAACATACATCCTCAGTGAATGCGGTCTTGCGAAGCTGACGGTGGATGCCTATACCCACGACCTTGCCGTCTTTCGCGATTATATGAAGGATCTGGGCACTAGCGACCCGACCCAGTGCGTAGAGGCCGACATTATGAACTTCCTTGACGACGGTTCGCTGGACGGTTTGGAGCCGACCACCTCCTCACGCCGTATGGTGTCGCTGAAGAGCTTTTTCAACTTCCTCAATATGCGCCACTATATGACGCAGGACATCACGTCGAACATCCTCAGCCGCAAGCCCAATGAACACCTGCCCGATATTTTGGGCTTGAAGGAGGTGGATGCGCTGCTGGATGCCTTTGCGCGCGGCAAAGACCCGCTGGTTGTGCGAAACCGCGCCATCATCCAGTTGCTGTATGCATCGGGGCTGCGTGTCTCAGAATTGTGCGGTCTGCGACTGGACGGCGTGAACTTCAACGAGGAGACGGTGCGCGTGATGGGCAAGCGCAGTCGTGAACGTCTGGTGCCATTTGGGCAAAGCGCCTGGAAGGCCATGGCCGACTACGTCAACACTGCCTGCGCCACGCTGGACAAGAGCGGAAAGGCCGTCCACTTCTTTCTTTCCAACACGGGACGGCAACTGACGCGAAAACGCGTCTGGGACATTATTAAATTGGCTGCTGAAAAGGCGAAAATCGACAAGCGCATCTACCCGCACATCCTGCGCCACTCTTTCGCAACGCATCTGCTGCACAATGGCGCCGACCTGCGCGTCATCCAGGAGATGCTCGGCCACACCAGCGTTGCCACCACCCAGATCTACACCCACACCGATCTCTCACGCGAAGAGGACAGCTTCCGAAAGTTTTTCCCCCGCGCGTAGGCTGGGGCCGCAGGGGGCTTCCCCCCGCCGCTGCGCGGACAGGGGAAGCCATCTAAAGCGAGGCGCGCACTCTGAAGGAGTGCGCTATCAGGACGACGGGGATGGACGTTGCCGGGCGCTATGCGCCTGGCGTGGCTGGAGCATAGAATAGCCCCGGGCGTGCTGCTCGTCGTCCTGACAGCGCGCTCCTTTAGAGCGTGCTGAGTAATTAGAGCGCGCTGAGTAATAAGCCGCCATCAACGCAGATGACATGGCCTGTAATATACGATGCATCGGGACCAGTGAGGAAGGCGACGGCGCCCGCGATGTCTTCGGGCTTGCCCGCGCGTGCAAGGGGCACCTGCTGGATGAAGGCATTGCGTGTTTTTTCAGGCAGTGCACCGCTCATGTCGGTTTCCACGAAGCCAGGGGCCACGGCGTTCACTGTGATGTTGCGGGAGGCAATTTCACGTGCCAGCGACTTGGTGAAGCCGATGAGGCCCGCCTTTGCAGCGGCGTAGTTAGTTTGGCCAGGGTTTCCGCTGATGCCGACGATGGATGAGATGTTGATGATGCGCCCGAAGCGTGCCTTCATCATAGGGCGCATGACCGCCTTGCAGGTGTTGAAGGCACCTTTGAGGTTGACCTCCAGCACCCTGTCCCACTTTTCCTCTGTCATCCGCATCAGCAAGTCGTCGCGCGTGATGCCCGCGTTGTTCACCAGGATGTCGATTTTGCCGAAATCGGCCAGTACGGCGGTCACAAGCGCCTGCACGTCATCGTACTTCGAGACATCGCAGGCGTAGCCCTTGGCGTTGTCGCCCAACTGGCTGGCGGCAGCCATGGCCCCCTCCATATTCGTGCTCACCAGGGCGACCTTGGCGCCGTCTGCGATTAGGCGTTTCGCAACCGCAAAGCCAATGCCACGGCTGCCGCCTGTTACCAATGCCGTCATTCCATCGAAAATTGCCATAAAATCCTCCATACAGAAGTGGTTAGTGGTTAGTGGTTAGTGGTTAGTGAATCAGCACACTAACCACTAACCACTAACCACTCATTTCAGTCCCTTGAGTGTCAGTTTGTCCAGGTTCATGCTGTAGCGGATATTGACCAAACGGAAGGTGTGCTTCCCTTTGGTGAGATAGAAGGGGAAGGGGTTGCCATCGGCACCGCAGATGACGGTCTCCTCCCAGTTGTTCGTATCGTTGCACCAGCCGCCTGTTTCAAGGAAGGTGAGGAAAGAGAGCGCATTGGCGGGGCAGAAGCCATCCACGAGGATGGCGCGTTCGGCGGAGCGTCCGTCGATGGCGTATTTGAGGGTGAGTGAGTAGGCACCTGCGGTCTTCACATCGAAGGTGTATTCAATCCAGTGGCCTGCGTTGTCCCAGTTCTTGAACGATTTGTCCTCCGCACCGACCTTGTTGTCAACGACATTCACCTTGCCGCCACCTTGGTTGGTGTAGTTCTCGGCCTGGACGACAAGCACCTCGGAGGCAGGGGCAGGGGGCAGGGGCTTCAACTCCTTGATTTTGAACTCCGTGGAGGCTCCTCGTTCATCTTCCGCAAGGGCACTGCGCACATCGCGGATGCTATTGTTGCCCAGAACCAGTTCGTATTCGACGCCCTTCTTGACCTGCCAGCTGATGGTGTTTCCGTCCAGTTTGGTGGCGACCTGCGCAATGCGCTCGTTGCGGCGGTTCAGCTCATAGACGCTGCATTTCGCCGCAATTTCGCCGATGGCGAGGGAAACGGTGGTTGCAACATCCGCAGAGACTGCCAGCAGGGCCTTCTTGTCGGAGAGAGCATCCAGGCTGACGACCGAGGCACTGCCACGGTTTGCGAGGGCCAGACGGCATCCCTCAGCCTCGACGAAGATGCCATCAACGAGCTGGATGCGGAAGAACTTGTTGTCACCACCTGCCAGAGCGGCTTGTCCATCGGTGGCAAGCTCTTTTAGGGCGACCTTTTTGCCTGGCTCGTCGCTATGTAGCCATGCGAAAGGTTTTGTCATCTCTTCAGTCTGGAAGGTGGCTGCTTGGACAGTCGCGCCGAACTCCTGCGGCACTTCCAGAGTATCGAC
>JAFTAC010000026.1 GCA_017458805.1 Victivallales bacterium
AAGCTCTGGGAGATGATTCAATAGTTTTATCATTTTTTCGTAAAGCTATGTTCCACAAGTAGGGTAGTTTGGCGTAGGCCGCGTAAGCGGCCAGCGCACGATAGTGCGCAACAATCGTAGCCCAATGCAAGCGCCCGCAAGGGCGCGTAGCATTGGGAGAAGCCGCCCCCATGACTTCGCGCCCGTTAGGGCGCAACAAAAAAACGTTGCCTTACCTACCCTCTTGGGGAACATAGCATTTCGTAAATAGACCATTTATTCCAACCCCTAAAGGAGTTAACCAACATGAAGAGGAAGTTTACATTGATTGAACTGCTGGTCGTCATCGCCATCATCGCCATCCTGGCGGCCATGCTGCTGCCCGCCCTGACCAAGGCGCGCGAGAAGGCAGAGGCCATCTCCTGCATCAACAACCTCAAGCAGATCGGCCTTGGCTTCACCATGTACGCAACAGACAACAAGCAATGGAACTGCTACCAGTATCTGCGCCCCAACGGAAGCAGTCAGCCACCTTGTTTCTGGTGGCAGGACGGCATTGGTTCCTACGTGGGCGACTATGCGGTTTACGTGTGCCCCTCCGACATCCCCGTCTATACGACCGGTGACCGCCCCGAATCCACCTCGACAATGACTTATCCTGAAAAGCTGGAGACCGGATACGCCCGCAGCAACAAGACCAGCGGCACATCCGCCACCAGCATGTTCAAGATGAATCAGTACAAGTACCCAAGCCAGACTGCCAATGCGGCGGACAGCCTCAAAATGGAGCTTCGCTCCTCTGCTCCTGATGAAAACCTCCTGGTCGGCCATCCCAATTGCCGCCTGGGCGTCCGCCACAACGAGACCTTCCAGCTGGTCTTCATCGACGGCCATTGCGGGGCCGAACGCTACTCCGAACCGAGAGGCAAGCTCTGGGAGATGGTAAAATAGCCGATGAATCGTCTTTTGCACACATCGCTATGGCTTGCCATGTTCCTGGCGACCTCCTTGTTTGCGCTTGACGGCACAAAAATCGCCTTCAATGCAAAGACAAACAAGCATCCGCTGAAATATGAAATCGGCGAACCGATGGTATTCACCTTCACCCTGGACCTGAAAGGACAGGAGTTGGAGGCCCCGTTGGCCATCGAATGGACGCGCACGGGAGATGATGGCTTGAAGGAGGAAGGCTCTGTCGTCTTTGACGGCAAAGCCTCCGCCTCCATGACGACAAAGCTGGGCTGCAATGGGTTCGTCCGCATCTATGCGAAGCTCAAGCAGGCCGATGGCACGTATCTCAAGAGCAACGGCTGGCGTGATTGGTTCTTCGATGGCGGCGCCGCCGTGCATCCCGAATTGCTGACCTCCACGCCCGAGCCAGAGGACTTCGACGCCTTCTGGGCAAGGCAGAAGGCACGCCTTGACAAGGTGCCGCTTATCGCCGACTTGACGGAACTCAACAGGAGCGACGTCGCAACGGTCTATGCGGTTCGCATCCTGTGCGCGGGGCCACGTCCTGCAACAGGCATTCTCACCATTCCCCTTGGTGCGGAAGAAGGCAAGAAATATCCCATCCTCATAACCCTGCATGGCTATGGTCCCCCCAAATACAGACCTGGCAAAATCAAGGGGCGTGGCGCTCCAGACATGATTACCTTCAGCCTGAACGCGCATGGCGTGGAGTTTATGCGCGACGAGAAGTACTATATCGCGTTCAATGCCTCCATCAAGGAGAATGGTGAAAAGTACGCTTTCAACAAGGAGGTCAATGAAGACCCAGAGGTCACCTATTTCAACGGAATGGCTCTGCGCCTCATGCGTGCGCTACAGTACCTGAAGTCGCTCAAGGCATGGAACGGCAAAGACCTGCACGCAAAAGGGGGGAGCCAGGGCGGTCTCCAGGCAATCTGGGCGGCTGCACTTGACCCCGATATATCGCTGGCGACTGCGGATATTCCATGGTGCTGCGATTTCGGAGGCCATGACAACTACAATCGTCTGGACAGCACGTTCCGCCCCGCCTATACGCGCGCACTGGACTACTACGACTGCATGAACATGGCGAAGCGAGTCCGTTGCCCCGTCGAAATCACGCGTGCGGGGCTTGGCGACTACGCCTGCCCGCCTTCAGGCGTCGCAATCATGTACAACAACCTGAAGTGCAAGAAGTCCATCGTCTGGCACCAGGGTTCCGAGCACAGCTACGTTCCCGAAAACTGCGAAACATTCCGTCTGGAGGCGGAAGCCATCCAGGAAAACACGGAATAAAAGGAGTTATTCATGCAAAAGATTCTATTGCCTCTATGTTGTGCTGCCATCACTCTTTTGGGTGGCATCCGCGAAGAGCTCGCCAAAATGCCTGATGAATCGGTTGAAGTCGTCAATCAAAGAGGCGCTCCGTTTTTCAAAATCGGCGAAACGCTCTACCCGCCCGTCCTCTACAACTACAGCACGGATGGACACTACGACCACGAGGACTTCATCGCCGCAGTGCGTGGTTTTGTGGCTGCGGACATAAAACTCTTTTCCTTCGGCATCGAGGCAGTGGATTTCTGGAAAGGGCCTGACCAATACGACTACAATGCTCTGGAGAATGCGTTGCACAAAGCCTTTACCCTTGCGCCCGAGGGACGTTTCATCTTCGCCATCACCTTTTGCCATGGCCCCGCCTGGTGGCATCTGAAGTATCCAGAAGAGCAAATCCAATACGCAGTAGAAGACAAGAGCACCTCTTCAGGGGACTGTATTGGAAACTACGTCTGCCACTCCTTCGGCTCCGAGCGTTGGCGCAAAGAATCCAGCGAAACCGTCCGAAAACTCGTCGAATATATTGAAAGCACTCCATACGCCAAGCACATCTTCGGATACAGGATTGGAGACGGCGTCTATTCGGAATGGATTCACTTTGGCATGAAGAACGCCATGCCAGACGTCGGTCCCGCCATGACGTCATTCTTCCGCAAGTTTCTCAGCGAAAAGTACAACGGAGATGTCAAGAAGTTGCGCAAGGCGTGGAACCAGCCCAAAGTCACCTTCAAGAACGCCACCCCGCCGCCTGTGGAGCTTCGTATGCAGTACATTGAGAGCAGTGTGCTGCGCGACCCCAGAAACGCCTGGGAAATCGATTTTCTCCAGTGCATGCAGCGTTCCATCCGCGACTTGCTTCTGTCCATGAACAAGGCGGCGAAGGAGGGCTGCAAGGGCCGCAAACTGGTCGGCAACTACTGCGGCTACTTCTTCGGGCAGTCGTATCCGCCGAATGGATGGCAGGTTGTAACGGACGAAATACTGGCTTCCCCATACGTGGATTTCCTGATTTCCCCCACCTGCTACTCCTACAACTTCCGAAAAGTGGGCCAGTCACAGCTTGCGCGCAGCCTGGTGGCCTCCTATCCCCTCCACAAGAAGTTCTGCATTATCGAGGCGGACACCCGCACACACCTTTGGGGAATCAAGAAGTCCAAGGACGGCAGCCGATATGCCACAAATCCTCAGGAAAGCGTTGCGTTGCTTTCCCGCGACATGGCGCAGGCCATCAGCCGAGGTAGCGTCTATTGGTACTATGACCTCGCAAGGGAGTGGTACAACTGCCCAGAAATCCTGGATTTCTTCAAGCAAATCGTCCCTGTTTACAATTCCATTACAGACTTCTCCTCCAGCGCGGAAATCGCCGTCATCGC
>JAFTAC010000210.1 GCA_017458805.1 Victivallales bacterium
GAGACCCTGCCTGAAGCTCATTTCAGCAGGGTCTCTGCGTTTTGCACAAACTCGGGCATTTCACGTGTTAGAAACTCGATGCGTCGTTCAGTCGGGACCTTTGCCATGCCCTCGATGTGGAACGCCAGGACGCGCGCCTCCCAGGCGCATAGCAGCAGACTGCGTTCCAGTTCGGACAGCGCAAAGCAGCTGTTATACGCCTCCAAGAACAGATTGCTGCGCCTTTCATCAAATCGCGGAATCTGAGTCAGCCCCCAGATGTCGCTGCTGGAGAATGGCTTTGGAAGCCCACCCGAAAAGAAGTGCAGGGCATCCGCCACATCGCGGATGCGGGCACCTGGCATTGCCCAATCGAAGTCGAACAGGCCTGCGACAGAGCCGTCCTCCGCAAACAAGATGTTTGTGAGGTTCAAGTCTCCGTGGATGAAGCCGTTATCCACTTGAGCATACATGGCAGTGCCATAGTCGATGGCCAGCTTTTCAGCCAGAGATAAAACAAAGGCGACCTTTTTGCGTGCATCGCCATCCAACTCGCCGTAAAGACCCTTCAGCGCGACTAGCATCCCTTCTGGGTCATCGATGCGAGAACTGCGTTTGGCGTAGGAGGGCAGGGCGTTTCCGAACTGGTTGAACTCCATTGGCGGACACTCTCCACGAAAACCCGCCGCCACCTTGTGGAACTGTGCTAGGCAGACCGCCAGGTTCCGCAGTTCCTCATCGGAATTTGCCCGCATGAATCGACCTTCTACGAACGGATGCAGCTCGTATGCAAAGCCGTTGGCGATGAAAAAGCATTTGCCGTCCCGTCCAGGAAGGGCACAGGTCGTCGGGATGCCGCCAGCCACCAGAAAATGACGGAAGGTGTGGTCACGCTGCACCAAATTGGGCTCGCTGGTGCGTTTGCCACGGCGGCGCACGAGATAGCGTCCTGACTGCGTTGAGATTCGCCAGCAGTGTCCCGCTGTGCCGCCCCCCTCCTCGATGGAGACGGGGGCGCCGATGCACGGGTAGCACGATTCAAGTATCTCCCTGCACTCGTCCATAGGCGTAGGTGAGGCCTACCAGTAGCGATCTTGGCGGTTGGCCAGCAGGACGCTCTGCCAGAGCTGCCCGCGCGGGTCGATTTTGCGGCGGTACATGGTCGCCAGCGCAATCGGCACGTAGGTGAAGTAGCCCTGCCAGTTGCCAACGACGATGTCCGTCATGCCCGCCATGGCAGCATGCACGGCATGCTGTGCCAAGTGGAGGCAGAAGATGGAGTCCATGCCGTTCGCGGGGGTGCTGCGAATGTTGTAGCTGGGGTCGAAATACTTGACACCGCACTCGATGTTTCTCTCTTTGAAATATTTGACGATAGCCTCCTTCAGGAAGACGCCGATGTCGTTGTGCAGTTTGTTGCCCGATTTGTCCAGCACGGCCTCTGAATCATTGAAGAGCTGTTGGCCCGCGCCCTCTGCCACCACGATTACGGCATGGTGCTTCTGTGAGAGACGTTTCTCCAAGGCGGGGAGGAACCCTTTTTCGCCCATCAGCGTGAAGGGCACCTCGGGAATCAGGCAGAAGTTCACCAGCGAGTTCGCAAGGCTTGCGTAGGCGGCGATGAAGCCCGAGTCGCGTCCCATGAGCTTGATGAGGCCAATGCCATTGTAGCATCCCTTCGCCTCGTTGTGGGCGCAGCTGATGATAGGCGCCGCAGTTTGGACCGCTGTCTCGAAACCGAAGGTCTTCTCCATGAAGTTCAGGTCGTTGTCGATGGTCTTCGGGATGCCGACCACGGAAATGGGGAGCTTGCGCTTCTGGATTTCCTTGGCGATGGCGTGTGCGCCGCGCTGCGTGCCGTCGCCGCCGATGGTGAAGAGGATGTTGATGTTGAGGCGTTCCAGGGTCTTGACCATCTCCACCTCGTCCTGTGCGCCGCGGGAGGAACCCAGGATGGTGCCGCCCGTGGTGTGGATGTCGTCCACTACGTCGGGGGTCAGGATGATGGGCTTTAGGCCATACGAGGGGATGAGACCGCTGTACCCGTACTGGATGCCGAAGATGTTATCGACCCCATACGTGTAGTAGAGGGTGTTGACCAGCGCCTTGATGACGTCGTTCAGACCTGGGCAGATGCCGCCGCAGGTGACGATGGCCGCGCGCGTCCAGGAGGCGTCATGGTAAAGCTGGTGCCTGGGGCCAGCCGCCAGAAACGCGGGCACCTTCTTCCCGCTTGCCAGAATCTCCGCGTTTACAGTGGGGTCCGCGCAGTAGGCCACCGTCTCGTTGTCATCCACGAAAATGACGTCCTTCAGCGTGGATTCCAGCGTGGGTGTGCCCACGCGCTTCACGGAAAAGTCCAGATCAATAATCTCCTCAATGCCCATACTCATGTTTTGCGGCAGCATCAGGCTAATCTCCTTGTAAGTTGTATTGTTCCTTTAATTCAAAGGTAATCTCAAAACTAGCGCATTTCGAGCAAGTCTTGAAATCATCTATATTTAGAGGTAATTTCAAAACTATCATGAAATGTGCGTCGATATGAACACATTGGCGTTGGCAACGCGCCCATCTCTTAGCGCATTTCGCGCTAGTTTTGAAACTACCTCTTTAATTAAATTGATGTGAAGGTTTTGGCTATGCTAGAGGCTAGAAGAAAAATGTACTTTGCGATCTGAAAACAAATATTAAAAGCTATGAGGCAAACGGCTGTCACGACACGCCCGATTGTCCTTAAGATAAGAATCACTGTATCCATTGTTTGCTCCAGTCAAGCTGTTTTGAGTTGCCTATTTTCAATTGCATGTTTGATGTATTTGGGCATTAATTCTATGTTTCCTTTTGCATCATTCACAAAAGTGTATTATTCCCCAGCACAAGATAACAATATAAGGCATAGATGCAAAAATACATCCCAGTAATAGCCTTTTTTTTGATGCCTGGGTTACAAAGATTGCCAAAACAAACAATACCAATGCAGGTATGCTTGTGACAAAGAGGTATATCCAGCCATAGCAAAAGGCGACGTGAAGAACATTGTCCGGCAGGACGCCAGGCATCCAATGCCAGACACAATA
>JAFTAC010000211.1 GCA_017458805.1 Victivallales bacterium
AAAGGTCTCGGACAACACCAAGACAACCCTGCTTGCCGAAGCTCGCGAACAACTTGAACGCTATGCGGAAGACAACGGTATTGCGGAGAGATGGCACCTCAAACCCAAAGGAACCGTCACGCTCATCCGCCTGGCAGTCGTCTTCCACGGTGAGGAACTCTTCTTCGCAGAGGAGTTCTAAAAAGGATATTGCACCATGAAACTCGGCATCACCTCACTCATCTACCACAAGCGCTCTTTTTTCGATTGTGTAAACGACGTTGCAAAAATCGGCTACAACTACGTGGAACCCAACTTCGTGACGGGCTATTATGGGCACTACAATGCGCTGGAGCTGGAAAAATCGCCAGAGAAGCTAGCTGCCATCGTCCAGTCGCTGCACGACAACCGCATCGCCTGCTCGGGCATCGATTGCCACGGCCTCTGCCAGGGCAACGCAGAGAAGGTGGAATACACCATCCGCTATGTCTCGGCGGGCATCCGCGTGGCAAAGGCACTGGAGTGCCCCATCCTCATCACCAGCTATCCCTGCGGAGAGGCCTCCTGGTCGAAGATCGTGGATGCCACCATCCAGCTCGCCAACGAGGCCAAGGCCCTGGGCATCACCTACGCAGTGGAGCCTGAGCGCCGCTACCCCGTCTCCAACAGCAAAAATCTGCGCAAGCTCATCAACGACGTGGGCGACAATCTGGTCAAGGTCAACTTCGACCCCACCCACTTCATCGACGAGGGTGAAGACCCCATCGAGGCCCTGCACAACTTCATCCCCGAGCTCGTTCACGTCCACCTGAAGGACTACATTGACGGCAAGCCCGCACCCTTCCTGGGCCAGAAGGGTTCGCCCGCCTATCGTCTGCTCAAGGAGCTGCAACGGCTAGACTTCCAGGGTGTCGTCTCCGCCGAGACGCTTGCAGACGTCTGCGACGAACCAGAAAAGCTGGCGGGGGACATCTACAACGCCATCCAGCAGGCACTTGCAGAGTAGTACATTATGTTCGTTGAAAAACTCAGTTGCCCCGTGCGCCACTACGCCTGGGGAGAACGCGCAACCGCCGACCGCTCCCCCTACATCTCCGCTCTTCTGGGAGCCGAAGCGGGCGACCTTCCGTGGGCGGAATTGTGGATTGGCGCACACCCGTCGGGCAGCGCGGTCGTCAAAAGAACAGGTGAACCGCTTGCCAAGCTCATCCAAGAGCAGCCGATGTGGATGCTAGGCCTCGCCCCGCAGGAGAACTCCCCACAGCCTGCCCTGCCCTTTCTGCTGAAGGTGCTCTGCTGCTCGGAGCCCCTCTCCATCCAGTCGCATCCCGACAAGGCGACCGCTGCCAAGCTCCACGCCATCCTCCCAAAGGAGTTTCCTGACGCCAACCACAAACCGGAGGTACTCCTCGCATTGAGTGAATTCCGCATGATGGCGGGCTTCCGCCCCCTAAAGGAAATCGTGACTGACCTGGACGACAGTCCCGCCCTGCGCCCATGGAGAAAAGCCCTATCAGAAGAGCCGACGCTGGAGGAGCTGACACGCTTTGTTCTGGAGGCAGATGCGCCTCTTCTCCAGAACATGGCGAACCTGTACTGCCAAGAGGAACACACAGGCATCCAAGCGGAACAGTTCCACATCCTGCAGGAAAAGTACCCTGGGGACTGCGGCGTCTTCTTCGCGCTGCTGCTCAATGTTTTCATCCTGAAGCCTGGCGAAGCAGTCTTTGTGCATGCGAATGTCCCGCACGCCTATCTGGAGGGAGAGGGCATCGAGTGCATGGCCAACTCCGACAATGTCATCCGCGCGGGACTAACCCCCAAATACATCAACCGCAAGCTGCTGCTTTCGACCTTGGATTTCACCCCTCGCCCGCCATCACTGCTGCGCGTTCCCGCATCCCAAGGCGACTTCGACTTCACCTGCGGCGACGATTTCCGCCTGCGCCTCATCCAGACCACCCCCTATACACGAGACAAAAACGTGCCCGCCGTCTTCATAGTCCTCGAAGGCCGTGCAAACGTAGAGGCGGACGGCAAGCGATTCGTCGCTGTCAAAGGCACTGCGTGGTTCGCCACCGCCTCCATCCGCAAACTTCGGGTCACTCCCTCCACAAACACCAAAATTGCTTGGGCAGAGACGTGAATTTTCACTGTTTTATGCTATATTATATAAATCTCTTTTTGGTCGGTTAATACCACACCATAAGAGAGGAAACCCTTGTTCTCTAAGAGTGTTGTTTACGGAAGCCGCGAAGCGGCAGCGCACGCAAGTGCGCAACGATGCATAACCCCACGCAAGCGCCCGTAGGGCGCGTAGCGTGGGGCGAGCAGTGCCCCTCGTTATTCGCGCCCGCAAGGGCGCAACAATAATCCGCAGCTGTTAATCACTCTCCAAAAGAACAGAGATTTAGTTTATTTCATAATCATCCATGCAATGAGGAGTAATTCTCAATGGAAATCGACAAGACAAAACCCTATCCCGTAATCAACAGCCTGGAGTGCAAATCCTGCGGACGCTGTGTTGACGCGTGCCCGAAGAAAGTGCTTTCCATCGGCAATGTCCTTAATGCTCGCGGCTACAAGGCAGCCGTTTACGCAGGCGAAGGCTGCATTGGCTGCGCCACCTGCTTCTACACCTGCCCCGAGCCACACGCGCTTGAGATTCACATCCCCGCCAAATAACAACGTCTTCAACTCATCACATAAGGCAAACGAATATGGCTAAAAAACTGGTAAAAGGAAACACGGCCGTGGTCATTGGCGCGTTGTACGCGGGTTCCGACTGCTATTTCGGCTACCCCATCACGCCCGCCAGTGAAGTGCTCCACGAAGCCTCCAAGTACTATCCGAAGCTGGGGCGCAAGTTCGTCCAGGCAGAATCCGAAGAGGCCTCCATCAACATGTGCTATGGTGCCGCATCCACAGGTCACAGGGTCTTCACCGCCTCCTCAGGCCCAGGCATCAGCCTGATGCAGGAAGGCATCTCCTACATGGCGGGTGCGGAACTCCCCTGCGTCATCGTCGATGTCATGCGCGCTGGCCCTGGACTAGGCAACATCGGTCCCGAACAGGGCGACTACAACCAGGTCGTCAAGGGCGGCGGCCACGGCAACTACAAGCCCATCGTGCTCGCCCCCAACAGCGTCCAGGAGATGTGCGACCTCACCATGCTGGCCTTTGACCTGGCCTTCAAGTGGCGCACCCCCACCTACGTGCTGGCCGACGGCGTCATGGGGCAGCTAATGGAATCCTTCACCTTCCCAGAGAAGGCTGTCCAGCCCACTATCGACACCTCGTGGGCGGTCGCAGGCACCCCCGAGACACGCAAGAACCTTGTCACCAGCATCTTCCTCGACTTCCAGCAGCTTGAAGCCTTCAACAACCGCCTCCAGGAGAAGTATGCGAAGATTGCCGAGGCGGAGACGCGCTGCCAGCAGACCGCCACAGACGACGCAGACATCGTTCTCGTCGCATACGGCATCAGCTCCCGCATCGCCAAGACCGCGATGGACACGGCCCGCAAGGAAGGCATCAAAGTCGGTCTCTTCCGCCCCATCACCCTCTCGCCGTTCCCGAAGAAGCAGTTGAAGGCCCTTGCCGACAAGGGTGCTTCCTTCATCAGCGTCGAGATGAGCAATGGACAGATGGCTGACGACGTGCGTCTCGCCATCAACTGCTCACGCCCAGTCGAACTGGTCAGCCGCCTCGGCGGCAACCTCATTACCCTCGACCAGGTGATGGACAAGATTCACGCTTTGGCAAAATAACACAGCCACGCTTACGAGGATAAGACCATGACAGAAAGAATCATCCGTACAAAAGGCATATATGACAAGTTCCCCCGCAAGGGTGAGAACAACCCCGCCCCCTCCGCCACCCACTACTGCCCTGGCTGCGGGCACGGCGTCCTCCACAAGCTTATCGGCGAAGCCCTCGCAGACCTGGAGCTCCAGGACCGCGCGGTGATGATCAGCCCCGTCGGCTGCGCCGTCTTCGCCTACTACTACTTCGACTGCGGCAACATCCAGGTTGCCCATGGCCGTGCGCCCGCCGTTGCGACAGGCGTCTCCCGCGCCACTGACAAAGTTGTCATCTCCTACCAGGGCGATGGCGACCTGGCCTCCATTGGCCTCAACGAGACCCTGCAGGCCGCCAACCGCGGCGAGAAGATCGCCGTCTTCTTCGTGAACAACACCGTCTATGGCATGACTGGCGGCCAGATGGCCCCCACCACGCTCGTCGGCGAGAAGACCGTCACCTGCCCCGATGGCCGCGACCCCATGACCCAGGGCTACCCCCTGCACATGTGCGAGCTCATCAGCAGCCTGAAGGCCCCCGTGTTCGTGGAGCGCGTCGCCCTCTCCGACCCGAAGCACATCCGCGCGGCCCGCACCGCCATCCGCAAGGCTTTGCAGGTCCAGAAGGAAGGCAAGGGCTACACCTTCGTCGAAGTCCTCTCCCCCTGCCCCACCAACCTGGGCAAGTCCTCCGTGCTGAACAACGAGTGGATCAACGAGGAGATGGCCAAGGAATTCCCCATCCAGAACTTCCGCGACCGCACCGAAGAGGCGCAGCCCATAGAACGCGCCAAGAGCGATTTCTCGGACGAGGCGCTGGCGAAGGCCTTTGACCTGGCCTCCCTGCCCGCCACACAGGAAAACGACGACCCGAACTTCGGCGAAGCCCAGGTGAAAATCTCTGGTTTCGGCGGCCAGGGCGTCCTGAGCCTCGGCACGATGCTCACGGCGGCTGCACAGGCTGTCGGCAAGCAGGTTTCGTGGTATCCTTCGTATGGTCCCGAACAGCGCGGCGGCACCTCCAACTGCTCCGTCATCGTCTCTGGCGAAACCATCGGCTCCCCTGTGGTCTATCACCCCAACCTGCTGGTCGCCCTCAACAGGCCGTCGCTTGAGAAGTTCAAGAACGACGTGGTTCCTGGCGGCACCATCATGTACGATTCCATCATGGGCGATGTCGAAATCCCCGAAGGCGTCCGTGGCGTGGCAGTTCCCGCACAGGATCTGGCCGATGCAGCTGGCAACCCCAAGGGTGCCAACACCATCATGTTCGGCGTCATGCTGGAGCTGGGCATCACCCGCCTCCCCGCCGAGGCCTTCAAACGCGCACTGGAAGCCCAGTTCGCCAAGAAGCCGAAGCTCATCCCCATGAACATCGAGGTCCTCGAGTTCGCCCGCAAGTGGGTTCGCGAGAACGTGAAGTAACGCAACACTGGTAGCAAAAGCGATAAAAGCGAAAAGGCAGGTGCGATTTCGCACCTGCCTTTTTCATCTGTCCTGTGCCCACTGCTTTCACCTGTTCTGTGCCCGCTGCTTCAGCAGCGGGGGCCTCTCCGCCACGCTGAAGCGTGGCGCACAGAACTCATGATCGACAACGAAGAGGCGGCTTTAGCCTTTGGAATAGAGGATTTCCTCTTTGCACCCGATGCCATAACGGTGGTCGAGTGGCCAGAACGCATCAAGGGCCTTCTTCCCGATGGGGAGACCATCGTCGTTGCCCTTGAGCAC
>JAFTAC010000212.1 GCA_017458805.1 Victivallales bacterium
ATCTAGAGCATCTAGAGCATCTAGAGCATCTAGATTGCAAGCTTCTTGGGAACGGGGCAAATAACAAGGAGTTGAACGATGAGAGATTTACCACTGACATACGTGTGTGACATGGGAGCAGCTACGGAGGGGATCCGTCCGTACATCATGCACATGTTTGCGGAGTGCGGGGCGAAGCACATGGTGCTTTCCTGCTGGCTGATGGAGGAGATTCTAAAGGATGGCAGGCTGGTTTCCAAGGTGATGGCGGAAGCCGCTGCGGAGGGGCTCACATTCGTCGATGCCCATGCGCTGTTCGGTGCCTTCTACGATTTGCGCACGGTCGATGAGAGCCGTCTGCACCACATCATCCTGCTGGACAAGCTGCAGATAGCCATTTGCGCCGAGATGGGAGTCAACACCATCACGATGCATCCTGGTGGCGATGCGACGAACCCCGAGATACCCTTGGAAAAGCAGACTGAGAACACTATCCGCACGCTGGATGCGATTCTGCCAGAAGCCGAGGCATGCGGCGTGACCATCTGCATCGAAAACAGCTGGAGCCGCCTCTCGTGCCCGAACAACCTGCTGAAAATCAAATCCCGCTTCCCAACTGATGCATTGGGATTCTGCTATGATTCAGGGCATGCGAACATCCTGTCATCCAAGGCCAAGCAGTATGAACAGTGCGGGGCGCGTGACCGCTGGACGGTGCCATACGGGATGGAACCCGAATGGGAGGACCAGGCGTTGGAGAAGATGCAGCCCCATATCGTGAACTGCCACCTGCACGACAACCATGCCCAGAGGGACGAACACGACCTGCCAGGCACGGGAACGGTGGATTGGAAGCACGTCATTGCTGGCTTGTACGCAGCCCCCCGCCTGAAGTGCATCCAGTGCGAGGTGCTTCCCCTGCGCAGCAAGGTCACTATTCCCGCGCTTTGCCAGACTTTTGATAAGCTGCTGAAGCAATAGTGGACGATACTATTCCACGATGATTTCGTCATAGCGGCCTTGGCCTGGGTTGAAGGCACCGAGAGTGATGGTGCCGTAGTTGTCCAGGTCGCGGTAGCCTGATTTGATGGGGCCCCAGGTGGAGACTTCAGGGCGGCTGCCCAGGCGGTTGCGGATGAGGTTGAAGCGGAGTTTTGTGCCAAGCGTGGCGTCATTCAAGCCAATGGCGGACCAGGGAAGGGCGGCCAGCATGTACCAGCCGTCCTTTTCAACGGTCTTCACGGCGGTTTTCACCAGCTTGACATCGAACTCGGGCGAATAGAGGTTGCCCGCCGCATCGCAGATCAGCTGGCAGATTTTGCCGTTTTCGGTCTTCCAGTAAAGCTCGACGCACTCGTTTCGCCAGGGCGTGGAGTTTTCTGCCATCGGCGTCCGCTTGTTTTCCTGGCAGCGTACCGCTATGTAGAAATGGGTTGCATCGTAGGCAAGATAGGCCTCTGTAGGCTGTTCAAGCAACTTGTCGTTGTTGTTGATGAAGGGGAGCAGACTTGGAATCTTCGCCCAGTTTGCCCACCTCTCTGGCCTGATTTCGACAGCTGGCGGATTTTTCAACTTGGTCAACGCCAGGTCGTTTGGCATGATTTGCGGCGGGGCGACGGCACTGGCTGCGTCGAAACCCTCCAGAAAATCAACGGCGTTTGCGTTGTTGACCTCGCGGATGGTGAGCGTGAGCTTGCGACGCGGCTGCGGCCATGCTGTGCCGACGCTCAAAAAGAGCGTGCCATCCCATTCTGGGGGCGCATATTTGGCAAGGTCCAGGGAAAACTCATGGCGGTTTTTCTCCTCGATCAGGCTCCCGAGGTCAATCAACTGGTCCTGCACCTTATTGGCTCCCCAATGCGGGTAGTCGTTCTTCATTTTACTATTGTAGGAACCGACAGAAAACGCAGTTCGCTTGACATATTTGCCTCCGACACGGTAATCGACAACGAGGCCGATGAAGTTGGTGGCGGGGTTGAGCCAATAGGCGTCCGCTCCAGCTCGGATGCTGGGGCAGTGGAAGAAGCTGTTCTCCAGCGAGAAGCTAAGCTGCTTCGCACCCGTGAGCTCCAGTCCTGCGAATGCGGGCGGAATCAGTCCCTGTGCCTCACCTCGTTCACGGCGGCTGCTACCAGCGGAGATGGTCAGGGTCTCAGGTGTGGCACTGTGTTCGTATGGCAAGAGATTGCGCTGGAAATGGTAGGGATCATTCCATGAACCATGGCCGACAGCCTGCGCCGTCACTTTCACTCCCTTGACGGTCATCTCTAGTGGCTGGACAACGTTTTCCTCTGGATGGACGAGCAGCGTCGATTCGAGCTTGTGAATGGAGGGCTTGCCATTTGCGATGGCAAAGGGGGTTGCAAGTGACCTCGAAAGTCCTGCGTGGCGAAGCAAGTAGGTGCCGTCTTCGACTTGTTCAGGCAGGGTGTAGGGGAGATGTACAGTCGCCATTGTTCTGCCCTTGAAGTCGATTGCGTAGAGCCAGCGATTGGAAAACTCGCCTTCCACGGTGAGCGTTCTCCCTTTGAGGATCGGGATTGGCGGAGGCGCAGGTTTGTATGTCGGTCGTGGTCTGCGCGTATAGGAGAGACGATGTTCTCCCTTGGGGATGGTGACAATCGTAACTAGCTGGCCATATCGGCCGTTGAGGTCGGCTGTGCGCGAGACGGCAGGTTTGCCATTGAGCTTGACCTCTGTGAACTCGTAGTGCAGGTCTGCGAGGATGATTTCAGCTTTTTCTCGGGACGATATAATCATATCGCCCTTGAGTTCAATCCCCTTGCGCTTGGTGTAGAAGTAGTTGAGCGGGAGGTCGTCGAGCGTGTAGAGGCCTGCAGGTGCCCGTGTGACCAGCATCTGAACCATGTCATCGCGGACCATGGGCGGTAGCGTCAGCCTGAAGGTGTGGTCTGGTTTGCCTGAGTAGATTAGTTCGGGCATCGTAATTGTGCCACCATACCAGCCATACTTGCGGTAGTTCTCCTTGTTTTCGTGGTCGCTCAGCGTATAGTTTGGCTGGTCTCCTGTGCAGTATTCGGTTGCAAGCAGGAAGATGTTGATGTCGTCCTTCTCCGCGAAGCCGAGGGTGCGAAGGTCCACCGTCACGGGGAACTCGCGTTTTTCGTCGCTGCGGCTGATGAAGCTCAACAGCATGTCGTCGGAATCAAGCCGCCTCACCGTGTAGCTTTCCATTTCCACGGTAGGGTCAACCTTCCAGTCGTGCGTGTAGCGGACGGGCACGGGGAGGGTCTTGCCTGTCTCGTAGGCTGCGCGTATGGTGCCGAGGGGGGACCGCACCAGCTGTGAGCGGAAGTTTGTCTGCGGGCGTGGAATCCAGCCCAATGCCAGGCAGCGGTTGTGGTAATCGACCATTCGGCGCGGATACCAGTAGAGGGGGACGATGCGTCCAGAGGGGCGGAAGAGCGAAAAACACTCCAGCCCCATCGCCACGCCAGCAAACTCGCGCCAGCGCGAACTCTGCATCCGCAGTACGGCCTCAATGTAGTTGATGTCGGCGTAGGGCTGCCCAGAGCCATTCATGAAAAGTGGTATCTGCTCCTGGTCGCCACGTTGGCGCATCTGCTTCCAGAGGTCCACCAGGTGGTCGTCGCGGATGAGTTCCATGGTCTGCCAGTTGATGGTGTTGTGTTGCTGGGCCTCGTCCATGTAAACCATGTCGAACTGGAAGGCGCGTGCATTGTCGAAGTGGTCGTTTGCCATGAATCTGCGGCAGTCATCGCGGTTGAACATGGTCTGGAAGTTGGCCTGCAACCCTGGAAAGAGCGAATCAATGGCACCGTTGCGCTGGTATTTGCGGAACCATTCGGGATGCTCCGTGAAAATAGGGGAATAGATGTCCGCCGCCACCGTGATGCCATAGTGGCACAGCTTGATTCGCGGGCTGAGCGCGTGCATGAAGCGGGTGAACTCGCGCCATTCGTCGGCAGTGATGAAACCGCCAATCATGCCGTTGCATCCGTCCTCCCAGCGGTAGTCGGCCCAGTCGCCGTTGAAGCCCGAGGCAACTAATATCTGGCCTTCGTCGCACATCTGGGTGAGGTACTTCAGGTAGCCGTCGTCTGGCGAGGCGACGCACAGCAGGTCGAGCACCCACTCTGGCGGCTTTGAAATAGACTTGAGGTCACGCTGGAAATCGGAGTCCTTGCCGAATACGTCATAGAAGAAGTTGCTGATGTCGCCCTGGAAGAAGGCGAAGCAGTCGGTGTAGCGGATGCTTCCGCCGTTTGGCTCCAGGTCGAGCGTCCCGTGGCACATGCTCCAGCCGAAGGGGGTGTAGTAGAGGCGGTCGTTCTGCTCGCGGTAGCGCCCGATGGTGGACTGCCACCATGGATAGACCACATTGTCGTTGATTTTGACGCGATAGTTGGCGTAGCTGCCCAGCTTTGGGTTGTGGTTGCTTAAGACCATCCCCTTGCTGCTCTGCACGTACTGGTCAACGCGCACGTAGTTCTTGGGGCGCGGGGCTGGTTCGTAGGGGCCCAGATAGCCTGCGCCGAAGTAGTAGGCGTCTTTCAAAAACGGTTCGGAGAACTTGGATTCCGTGGCGTTCTGAAGAAAACGCTTCTCTGAACTGTTGTTGACAAATGTCAGCTCGCGGCGCAAAGCGTCGTTTTCAATCCAGTAGCGCTTGATGATCTGGAGGTCGGGGAGTTTTGGATTCGTGCATTCATAGACCAGGTTTGTGGTGGTCTGTGCTGCTCCGTCGGAGTAGGACTTCTCCACATGGTCCGACTTTTCGTTACCGCCGAAGTCGCCACTTTTTGCAAGCACGTTGTAGTAGTTGAAGATGCTTTCCACTGGCACTTCGCCACTGCGTTTGTCAACGATATGGCTGATGCGCCCAGTGGCGTCGTCGAAGCAGTAGCGTGCCACTGGGCTCTCCAGTTCAGCTGCCATGGAAATACCGCAAAAAAGACAGAGAAGGGCGAGGGCGATTCTGAGGGGGGTGTGATAGGGAATAGTCATTATGGGGGTGTAGGAGAGATTAAAGGGACGATGGGACGGATGGGACGGAGGGACAAAGTACTTCAGGCGATTGTGTTGTCCCATCGCCCCGTCGTCCCATCGTCCCATCGTCCCTTTAGGGCTTTTGGAAAGTGTTGTTTTCCTGGAGGTTCCATCCACTAATGGCTATCGCGGATGGAGCATCGCCTGTGTAGTGCAGGATTGTTTCCCTCGTGCCTCCAGGTGCGATGGAGATGAAGTTGTCCTGCCAGGTTTGTTCCGTGGGGGCTTTGCCTGATGCGGTGAGGCGGATGTTCAATGCCGCCCATTCGCCTCGATTGGTGATGGCGATAGCGATCTTGTTGCTTCCAAGTAACTTAGTTTCGATGTTGACATCGCACTGTGGCTGTGTGAATGCGCCTTTGAAATCGGGGATGCCGCGCAGCTGTTC
>JAFTAC010000213.1 GCA_017458805.1 Victivallales bacterium
ATGGCGATGTGAGAGGCGGAACGTCCCATCAACTTGATGAAGTGCCAGTATTTGCGGGCGGAGTTGGCGTCGCGCATGATGTTGCCGATGAGCTCGGAATAGACTTTGGTGGCGGTGTCGAAGCCGAAGGAGACCTCGATCCAGGCGTTCTTGAGGTCGCCGTCGATGGTCTTGGGGCAGCCGATGACCTGGACGCCTGTCTTCTGCTCAATCATGTACTGCGCAAGCGTGCATGCGTTGGTGTTGGAGTCGTCACCGCCGATGATGACAACGGCGGAGATGCCATGTGCCTTGCAGGTGGCGGCAACCTTCGCGAACTTCTCGTCATCGTCCAGCTTGGTTCTGCCAGAGCAGATCATGTCGAAGCCGCCTGTGTTGCGGTACTGGTCAACGAACTTCTCGTCGAGGAGGATGTACTTGTCGTTGATGAGGCCGTCGGGACCGCCGAGGAAGCCGAAGAGCTGGTTGGCGGGGTTGAGGGCCTTGAGTCCGTCGAAGAGGCCAGAGATGACGTTGTGTCCGCCAGGTGCCTGGCCGCCAGAGAGGATGACGCCGACGTTGATGGGCTTCGTCTCGAAGGATTTGCCTGCGACGAACTTGATGGCGGGCAGGCCGTATGTGTCGGGGAAGAGGGCCTTGATCTTGGCCTGGTCGGCGACGGACTGGGTGGGTTCGCCTTCAAGGGCTTTGACGAACGGGCCGCATTCATTGAGGACGGGCGGAAGCTTCGGGGCGTAGGCCGCCCTGGCTTTCTGGAGAGCTGAAATCTGTGTCATGGTTTTTCCTTATGTTTTGGAGAGTATGCTAATGCAAGCGAGGTCAATCCTTTTTCCCGAGGAGCCCCTGGAGGGTCTTGATGAGTTCGGAGCCATTTTCGCCGAGGTTCGCGTTTGAGATGAGGGCTGTGGCCTTCTGGACGAGTCCCTTGATGTCTTCCGTGCCGAACTTCGCGAGGATTTCCTGGAGCATGGGCATCAGCTGTGGAACCTTTTGGGCGAGGTCAGAAGAGGTGACCATCGCTGCGAGCTTGCCCAAATCAGGCGCACCAGCCTGCTGTTCACCGTTTTCGGCCTTGTTGTCGCCAAAGGCATTTTTCAATTGGTTCAAGCCAGAGACTAAACTGTTGAGATCAACCATTTTCGTTTCCTTGTACTAGAGTGGATTGTTTGAATAGTTGGAAGCACATTACGCATTTAAAATAAACAGGTTTTCCCATTTTACAAACTCGTTGCCCGTAAATAGGCGGGGAGGGTGGAGTTTTTCCATGTGCGGTTGTCCAATTGCACATTATTGGTGTTTTATGTTTATTGTTACAATAAAAAGCCTAAATATGCGTTAAATTATATGGTTGAGTGTCGTTTATTTGGAAGAGTTATTAGGCATCAAGCATAAAGGACTATATGAAGCACCACAGTATATGCAGTGCAGGCGTGTGGGTGGCCGTCTGTGCCCTGGGCGTTGTGACGGGATGTAGAAGCACCCATGATTGGCGGACTGACGCGGACATGAAGGCGGGGAAGCATTTGGAGAACGTGCAGATGGAGGCCAATGGACGCCTGGAGACCATCGCAGTGGAAAGCGCTCAGGACACCTTCAGGCGGCGCCTGATGCTTGACCAGCAACTTCCCCATTTGGACAAGGCATCGCTGGGCGTCCGTGATTTGGACGATACGGATAAATGGCGCAAGGAGAAACATTTACTGAGTGGCCAGCCGTACACCTCGCTGTTCAATACGGCTGAGACCGTGAGGCTGAGCCTCGACGACGCCATTATGATTGGAGCGCGGAACAGCCGTGAATACCAGAGCCAGAAAGAGCAGCTGTTCCAAGTGGCGCTGCGGTTGGATTTGGAGGACCATTCCTTCCAGAACACCTTTAGGGGAATGTTGAAAAGCGTCTTCGAGAGCACCCATGACGGCACCAGGCGCAACAGTGGATTCGCCAACACGGCAAGCGCGGGGATTGCGCGCACCTTCAAGAACGGTGTGGAGATGGCGGCAGGCATCGCCGTTGATTTGGCAAAGCTGGTGACGGGGGACAAGGGGTCCAGCTGGGGCATCACGGCGGATGCCAGCATCTCCATCCCGCTGCTGCGCGGTTCGGGAGAGTTTGTGGTGGCAGAGCCGTTGAAGCAGGCGGAGAGGAACCTGCTTTACCAGGTGCGCGAGTTCGAGCAGTACAAACGGCGCTTTGTCGTCTCCGTGGCCACCAGCTATCTGGGAGTGCTTCAGGCGGAGCAGCGCATCCGCAACCAGGAGGAGAACTACAAGCGTGTCATCACCTCCACCAGGCGCTCGCGGCGAATGGCGGATGCGGGCAAACTGCCTGAAAACCAGTTCGACCAGGCGGTGCAGGACGAACTGGCCGCCAGGGACAACTGGATTGCCGCCAAGCAAAGCTACGAGACCTCGCTGGACGCCTTCAAAATCCTCATCGGCCTGCCACCCGACGCCAACGTGGCGCCCATCAAGGAAGAACTCGAAAAACTCCAGAAGAACGGCGAGAACCTGGGTGGGGGCGGCAACGTGACGGATTATGTGGAGGGCGAGACGCCTGCCGCCGATGCGCCCATCGACCTGAAAGCACCCGACAACTCCAATGCGGGCCCCTACGAAATCGACGAGACGAAGGCGATTCAGCTGGCGCTTCGCAACCGTCCCGACCTGAAAAACAGTCTGGACAGGATACAGGATGCCCAGCGCGCCGTGGTCATCGCGGAGGATGCCCTGCGTGCGGAATTGACGCTGGGGGGCAGAGTGGCGGCTGGCGAAGGGCGTTCACTCGCCCAGGCGGACCGCGACAACGGCGACTTCCACTTGAACCGCGCCAGCTATTCGGCACCGCTGACATTCGACTTTGCCTGGGAGCGCACTCGCGAGCGCAACAACTACCGCAACAGCCTGATTGCGCTGGAAAAGGCAGTGCGCGACTTCCAGAACGAAGAGGATCAGTTGAAGCAGAGCATCCGCAACCACCTGCGCAACCTGCTGGAGAAGCGTTCCAGCGTGGTGATTCAGCGTCAGGCGGTAAAGCTGGCCGAGCGGCGTGTCGATAGCACAGGTCTGCTGCTTCAGGCAGGCCGTGCGGAGATGCGTGACGTCCTGGAGGCTCAGAACGCTCTGCTTTCCGCGCAGAACGCCATGATTTCGGCCCTGGTCAGCTATCGCCTGAAGGAACTGGAGTTGCAGCGCGACCTGGGCGTGCTCAACGTGACCGCTGAAGGCGTCTGGAAGGAGACCGATTTGAGCGAGTACAAGTGATGGTTTCTAGCTCAGGACGGAGCCTGCGCATCTCCATGCGTCACCGTGTCTGACAACAAGATATCTGCAACGCCACAGACGTGGTACAGGATTAAGGAATTAAAATGGGAAAGTTCATTTCAGTTTTGGTAATCGTCGTTCTGATTGGCGGCGGGGGCTGGTGGTATCTCAAGAATGGGAAAGATGGTGGCAATCAGGTGGTTGACCAGCTTTTCGCAAGCGTCAAGGAGGGGCCGCTGGTCATCAACATGACGGAGTCGGGGAGCATTCGGCCCGCCGAGCAGATCAGCATCAAGAGCAAGGTCGAGGGGCGTGTCTCCATCCTTTCGCTGGTGCCCGAGGGGCAGCGCGTCAAGAAGGGCGACGTGCTGGTGGAGCTGGACTCATCCTCCTTGCAGGACAGCCTGGTCAACCAGGAAATCACCGTGCAGAATGCGCAGGCCTCATACGTGCAGGCCTCGGAGAACCTGGAGGTCGTGAAGAACCAGGCGAAGGCGGACGTCGATAAGGCGGAGCTGAACCTGCGTTTTGCCAAGGAGGATTTGCTCAAGTACAAGGACGGTGAATACCCCAAGTCCCTGAACGAACTGGAGAGCAAGGTGACGCTGGCGGCGGAGGAACTGCAGCGGGCCGTCGATAAGCTGAAATGGTCCAAGACTCTCTTCGAGGAGAAGTACCTCTCGGAGACGGAGTACAAGTCCGACGCACTCTCCAAGAGCCGTTGCGAGTTGGATCTGGCGACGGCGAAGGGAAACCTGGCCCTGCTGAAGAACTACACCTACAAGCGTCAGGTGGCGCAGTTGGAGAGCGACGTCTCGCAGGACGAGATGGCCCTGGAGCGAACCCGCCGCAGCGCCAACGCCAATGTTGTTCAGGCGGAGGCGACCCTGCGCGCCAAGGAGCTGGAGCTCAACCGCCAGAAGGCCAGGCTGGAGAAAATCAAGGACCAGATAGAGAAATCGACGATTACGGCCCCTGCGGACGGTCTGGTGATCTACGCCACCAGCAACCGCGGCCCCTTCCGAGGCAACTCTGAGCCGCTCCAGGAGGGCCAGGAGGTGCATGAACGCCAGGAACTGATTGTTCTGCCGACGGCGGACACCTTCATCGCGGAAATCAAGGTGCATGAGACCAACTTGAAAAAGCTGTACGAGGGGTTGCCCGTTCGCGTGAGAATCGACGCGCTTCCAGGGCAGATTTTCATGGGAAAGGTCTCCAAGATTGCCCCATTGCCCGATGCGCAGAGCATCTTCATGAACCCTGACTTGAAGCTTTACAACACCATCGTTGCCATTGAAGGAGGCGCCGGCGTGCTGAAGTCGGGCATGAACTGCGAGGCGGAAGTGGTCATCGAGCAGTACGAGAAGGCGATGTACCTGCCTGTCCAGTGCGTTGTCCGCGAGGACGGCAAGCCCGTCGTCTATTTGAAGACCGCCACGGGGACGAAGAAGCACGAGGTTGAGATTGGTTTGGACAACAACCGCATGGTGCGCATCGTCTCGGGCCTGAAGGTCGGTGACGAAGTGATGCTGACGCCGCCGATGAACACCTCAGTCGCCCTGCGTGCCTCCGAGGAGATGATTGATGCGGAGATACCCGACCGCGCGAAGGTGGAGGCTGCCAAGCAGGCGCGTCCGCCGATGGGTGGTCCTGGCGGACCTGGCATGGGTTCTGGCGGACCTGGGGGTGAGCGTCGCATGCCTCAGATTTCGCCAGAGATGCGGGAGAAGTTTGAGAAGATGTCGCCAGAGGAGCGTCGTGAGTTCTTTATGAAGATGCGTGAACGCGGCGGTATGCCAAGAGGTCCTCAGGGTGGTGCGCCTGGCGCACCAGGGGAGGGCGGTATGCGCCCGCAGGGCAACTGGCCCCAGGGCGGCGCGCCTGGCGAGGGAGGAGCGCGTCCTCCGCGCAACTGGCAGCCCCGTGGCGATGGGAATGCGCCCAGTGGTGCGCCGAGGCCGCCTGCGCCAGCTGGTCAGGAGGGGGCAAAATGAGCAAGGCCAAGGGAAATCCTGCGGGCGACCCCGAATATGCCGTCCAGTTTGTCGATATCCGCAAGATATACAAGATGGGCGCGGCGGAGGTGCATGCCCTGGATGGCGTCAGCGTCAACTTCAAGAAGGGGAGTTTCTGGGCCATCATGGGACCCAGCGGCTCTGGCAAAAGCACGATGCTGAACCTGCTGGGCTGCCTGGACCGTCCCACTTCGGGAAAATACTACCTCAACGGCAAGGATGTGAGCCGTATGAACGATGATGAGCTTTCGGACATCCGCCTCAAATACCTCGGCTTCATCTTCCAGAGCTTCAACTTGATTCCACAGCTTTCCGTGGAGGAGAACATCGCGCTGCCCCTCTACTATCTTGGCTGGAGCACGCAGAAGCGTCTGGAACGGGCACGTGAACTCGGCGAGATGGTGGGGCTGAAGGCGAGGATGAACCACAAGCCGTCGGAGCTGTCGGGCGGTCAGCAGCAGCGTGTCGCCATTGCACGTGCACTCTCCAACGACCCCGTTTTCCTGCTGGCGGACGAGCCGACAGGCAACCTCGACACCGCCACCAGCATCGAGATCATCGAGCTGCTGAAGCAGTTGAACAACGAGGGGAAGACCATCATCATGGTCACCCACGAGCCCGACATTGCGCAGCACGCCAAGAGCCAGTTGGTCATGCGCGACGGCAGAATACAGAATATGGAGGGTTGAGCTATATGGCATTCATCTCACCTGGGCGCCTGGTGCGCGACATCCAGCTCGGCATCAAGAACCTGCTGCTGCACAAGCTGCGCTCTTTTTTGACGATGCTGGGCTTGGTCTTCGGCGTCGGATCGGTCATCGCGATGCTGGCCGTCGGCGAAGGCGCCAGTGAAAAGGCGCTGGAGCAGATACGCAAGCTGGGGAGCCGCAACATCATCGTGACTGGCATGAAGCCCGTCGATGAGCAGGGGGCCTCCAATGTGCGCACGATGATCAGCATCTACGGCCTGCTCTACAGCGACCAGGCCCGCATAGCGGAGACCATCCACACCATACGGCGCATGGTTCCAGTGAAGTCCATGCAGAAAAGCGCGCGCCTGGGGCAGCGCGAACTGGACTTGCGCATTGTCGGTACCAACGGCGACTGGTTTGAGCTGGTAAGGCGCCCGCTTCTGGCGGGGCGCGTCATCGTGAAGAGCGACGTCGATGAGAAGTGCAACGTCGTGGTTCTGACCGAACATGGTGCGCGTCGCCTTCTGGCGACGGAGGCGTGCATCGGCGAGATGCTTCACCTTGGCTCCAACTACTACGAGGTCATCGGCATCGTCCAGAGCGAAGGCGCCAGCGAGGGAGCCAGCCAGACGCCTGACCAGCAGACGGACGCCTACATCCCAATCTCCGTCGCCAAGGAGCACTTCGGCGACTATTTCACGCAGAACAAGTCGGGTACCCGCATCCGCGAACTTGTGGAACTTCACCAGATCATCATCGAAGTCGATAAGGAGGAGCATGTCGAGGCGACAGCCAACGCAGTGGAGCGGATGCTGAGCATCTACCACAAGAAGAAGGACTACATGGTGAATGTTCCGCTGACGCTTCTTCGCCAGGCGGAGGAGACGAAGCGCACCTTCAACGTGGTGCTGGGCGCCATCGCGGGCATCAGTCTTTTGGTAGGCGGTATCGGCATTATGAACATCATGCTGGCAAGCGTGACGGAGCGCACGCGGGAAATCGGCATCCGCCGCGCCATTGGCGCGCGCCAGCGCCAGATTGTGGCGCAGTTCCTCATCGAGACGATTGTGCTGTCCTTCTCGGGCGGGCTCATCGGCATCGGGCTGGGCGTCTTCATCCCCTGGGTGATTGAACAGGCCGCCGACATGCCCACCATCGTGAAGCTGAGCAGCCTTCTGCTTTCGCTGGGCATAAGTGTCTCCGTCGGCGTCATCTTCGGCATCTACCCCGCGTTCCGCGCGGCGCGCCTCGACCCGATTGAGGCCCTTAGACACGAATAATTAGTTGTTAGTGGTTAGTGGTTAGTGGTTAGTATTGTTCTTATCTACTAACCACTCACTACGTAATTCACAACCTACTAACCACTAACCACTAACCACTAACCACTAACCACTAACCACTAGATGACAAAAACAGACATACTGATATTGGGTGCGACCTTCTACGGCTGCGGCATGGCTGCCGTTGCCAAGGGGAAGGTGCTGGTATTGGACGGGAACATCCTGTCTGGCTGGGAGTTTGTGCATGCGTTGAACCCTGGAAGGGAGTACGACGGGAAGGTGTTGCGCACGGAGGAGGCGCAAGGGCTTTACGGCCGTCTGCGGGCAGTGAACGCACTGTCCGCCGACGGGCGTGTGTCGCTGGCGGGGCTTGGCGAGGTCTTTGCGGAGTGGTGCCTTGCACGGCATCTTCCGATTGAATTCGGTGTGGATGTTGTTCGGCAGGATGAGAACCACGTCGTTGCCGTGACGCCTGCTGGCGTGGAAGAGTATGAGGCGGAGCGCATAGTGGATGCACGCCCGAAGGCGCAAAGTGGCAAGTGGCTTAATGCGATGATAACGGCGCCTTCCGTGCTGCCAGACGGCGGCAAGGGCCCCTTTATGATGCGGCACTCCCTGGTGGATGGCGAGGCCTTCCTTTCGTTCCAGGTCCCCGAAGATGCATCATGGTCGGAGGCGCGCGCGATGTTCCACCGTGCCTGGGACTTTCGGCCTACGGTGCTGAAGTATTCGACCATTATGCTGACGGCCACCCGCTTCGACTGCCGCCTGTATGTGAATCCGCTGGCTGCGCTTGAAGCGGGCATCTGCGAGGAGGTGGCGCGATGAAATACGATGTGATAGTTGTCGGCTTCGGGACAGCAGGCGCTGTGGCGGCGATTGCGGCGGCGCGTCTAGGGGCAAAGGTGCTGGTGCTGGAACGCACCACCTATCCAGGCGGCACGATGACGGGAGGCGGCGTGCCTGGCTTCTACGGCAGGCATCCCTATGGGCTGACGAAGAAGCTCTTTGATGCCGCGAAGCTATATGCCACGTGCCACGGCTGCTCCGTCGTGGAGGCGTTGAAGGCACTGATGGAATCGGAGGCGCTCCAGGCTGGTTGCCAGATCGTCTATGAAGCTGCCGTTTACGAGGTTGTTGTGGATGGAAAATGCGTGAAGGGTGTGCGTTGGGCTGCAAATGGCGAGTTGTTCGAGGCGGAGGCCTCCATCGTCATCGACTGCACTGCGGAGGCGGTAATCTGTCGCTTGGCAGGCTGCGAATGCACCTTGGGGCGCGCATCGGACGGCCTCTGCAACCCCTATACCTTCAGCGTGTTGTGTGCACGGACAGAAGATCCAATGTCTGTCTTTGTCGCCAATTTCGACGCGGGGCGTATCGACCAGTATGATACTCCACGTGCATCGGCGGAGCTCCTGCGCGGTCTTGCCGCGCACGTGCGGGCGGATTATGCGGTGGATGCGAAGACCCGCCACGAGCTGGTGCCCTCCGACCTCTGCGGTGTGCGCGAGGGCGCACACGTTGTCACCGAGGACTTCATCACGCTTCAGGACTTTTTCGACGGCAAGCGTGACGGCTGCACCGACGTCATCGCCTACGCCCATAGCAACATCGACACCCACGCCAACGACATGCCGCTGGAAAGCACGCTTTTCCAGGACTGGATGATCGCCTCCTCCATGTGGGGCACGGAAATCTGGGTGGCCTTGACGCGCGGAACCCTGGTGCCCCGTGGATGGAAGGGGCTGCTTGTGGCTGGGCGCCACCTGGGGGTTGACCACGATTTGGGGCACGCCGTCCGCATGAACGACCATGTCGGTCGCACAGGCGAGGCGGCAGGCGTGATGGCGGCTCTGGCCGCGAAATCTGCCTCTCCGCAGGATGTTATGGCACTTCCCTTTGAAGAGGTGATCGCCAATCTGGAGCAGATGGAAAGCCCGTTGGCCGAAAACGACCGCTTTACGCGTCTCTCCGAGCAGGAGATCCTTGATGGGCTGTCGGGGGATACCCCTGGCTTTGCGATGTGGTCCGCCCGCTGCCGCAAGCTGACAGCGCAACTAAAGGAGTGGTATCTCACGGCACCAGAAGGCAGCAATCTTAAGGCAAACACTGCCTTTGCATTGGCGTTGCTGGATGACGCCACAGGCATGCCGACCCTGCTGCATCTGGCGAGCACGCGGGATGAATACGCCCCCAAGACCAGCCGAAAATACAACCACAAGCGTGGTTATGCGTCAGTCTATCTGCTGGGGCGTTTGGGGGCTGTCGAGGCGGTTCCAATCCTGAAGGGCATTCTCGCCGACTTGCAGATGGCCGACAAGTACGAATACCACAGCCACGCCATCGCGGCGATGATTCGCATAGCGAACGCGCACCCAGAACACAGAAAAGAGATACAGGAGTGCCTGTTGTCACTGGTTCACAACCCCGAGTGGTCCATCTGGGCGCGCCTCAAGGGGACCCAGCAGTATGTTCCCGTATATAACACCTTCCGCACTTTCGTGGAACACTGGGTGTGACTACGACATCTTTATCATCCAGTTCTTGAGTTTCAATTTCAAAACAAAAAGTTTTTTGCCGAAGGCACTTGTTATTCTTGAGAATTGTGGTATAATTGTAACAAGTAAATCAATACATAAAATTTTACTATACATAAGACCATAGTTTTTACCGAAAAGGAATCTGAACCATGATGAAACTTGTTCGCTTTACACTGATTGAACTGCTGGTCGTCATCGCCATCATCGCCATCTTGGCGGCAATGTTGCTGCCTGCGTTGTCGAAGGCTCGTGAAAAGGCGCGCGCCATCTCCTGCACAAGCAATATGAAGCAGGGCGGTCTCGCATTTGCGATGTACACGGACGACTACAACTGTCTCACCCACTACATGGACCATCCAAGCGGCGACAAGTTCAATTACACGCTGCCCAACGGCAACAACACCACCGCATCACTGCTCTGGCCGACGCTCATCTACACCTACATCGGCGACATCAAGATGTATGACTGCCCCTCCAGCACTTTCGTCTGGAATGGCGGTTACAACGGTCAGATGGACTGGGGTCTCAATTCATACGTGAGCAAGACGAACACCACTGTCTTCAAGCAACCCTCCAATTGCTGCATGTTCGGTGAATCCACCAGCCTTGACTCCTATGTCCTGAACAGCGACAACTGCCTCACGGGCTGGGGCAATTACAGCATCACCAACCTGGAAATGAAGGGCGACCAGAACATCCGTCACGGCGAAAACCTGAACATCACCTATCTGGATGGCCACGTCGGCACCTACAAGCGCATCGCCATCCCCCCATATCCAGGCTACAACAACGGCACGAAGAGCAAGTTCTGGTCTCCCGACTACACGGGCAACAACGACTAAGGATGTGGCGACGGTGTCTTCGTCGGCTCGTTGTTGATTTTTTCAAAAAGGAACGAAAGAAATGTTGAAAGTTTTGCGCTTTACACTTATTGAACTGCTGGTCGTCATCGCCATCATCGCCATCTTGGCGGCGATGCTGCTGCCCGCGCTGGCAAAGGCGCGCGAAAAGGCGAGGGCCATTGCCTGCACGAGCAACATGAAGCAGGGCGGCCTCTCATACGCGATGTACACGGATGATTACAACTGCCTTTCCAGCATGATGAACCATCCAGATGGCACCAAGTTCAAATACACGCTGCCCAATGGTAGCACGGCTGGTGATAATTCCATCCTGTGGCCGACGCTTATCTATCCCTACATGGGGGACATCAAGGCTTATGACTGCGGTTCAAGCACTTTCGTATGGAATGGCGGTTACAACGGCCAGATGGACTGGGGACTCAACGCATACCTGAACGGCAAGAACACCACTACCTTTAAGCAGCCGTCGAACTGCTGCATGTTTGGTGAATCCACCAGTTTGGACTCATACGTCCTGAATAGCGACAACTGCCTGACGGGTTGGGGCAACTACAGCATCACCAACCTGGAAATGAAGGGCGAACAGAACATCCGCCACGGCGAAAACCTGAACATCACCTACTGCGATGGCCATGTTGGCACCTACAAGCGCCTCGCCATCCCGCCATATCCAGGCTATAACGGCGGCAAAAACAGCAAGTTCTGGCAGCCTGACTACGCAGGCAACAACGACTGATGGGATAACGACAGCGCCCTCGCCGTCGGAAATGGGTGGCAACGCCACCCTGCGCGGGGCGGAGCCTGCGCTTCATCATGTAGCTTACCTTCAAGGGGGCATCTGCCCCCTTTTTTATTTCCATGGGGTCGGAGGGCAGCACCCCCGTCGTTCGTAAGGTTTTACCATGCGTTATTTCTGGCTTCTTTTCCTTGTGTTTCCGTGTATGGCCGAGCAGCTTTTCTCCTTAGTCCCGAAAGGGAATGGCCATTTCCAGCTCTTGCATCGTGGGGCGGTGCTTTTCGACGAGATTGCGCCTGTGGCGCGAGATGACGACGTACAGCCTGCCTTGAAGGAGGATTTTCGCAAGCTGAATGACGGCTCCTTCGTGTGGAATGTGTGGGGTGACGGAGGGCTATGAGCCTGCCTTCTATTTCCGCAGTGCCAACTACAACCCAAATGTGGATTTCAAGGCGACGGTATCGCTGTTGCCGTTGCCCGAACAGGGGCATGAGTGCGAGGCCCCCCAGAAGCCCCTTGATGAGCGGGTGGAATTGCCTGACAGCAGCGCACCCGAACTTGCCTGGTGCAACAATGTGCGCATCCGCATGATGGGGACGACATTCGCATCGCTGAACGAGTTCACGCAGCGCTCATCGGACCTGGAACGTTTTATGAAGGAGACAAAGGAGCTGGGATACACCGTCGTCATGACCTCGGGCATGCACGGAAGGCACCTCTTTCCCGCCACACTCGACAGGGGCGTGGAGAACATCGGGACCATCACGGAAGCTGCCCACCGCCACGGTCTGAAGGTTATCGACCACCATGACACCACCTATATGGAGAACTGGGAGCAGGGCGTGCGCGTGATGGCGGAACGCGCAGGCGAGCTTGGCTTCTGCGTGGCCGATTTCAATCCGACACCGCAGTTCTGTTTATCCAATTCAGTTTTCACGCAGACCTATCGCAGCTATGTGAAAAAACTGCTGGCCAAGGGCATTGACGCTCTCCAGGCGGACGAACTCTATTTCTACCAGCACGGCTGCCTCTGCCCTGCATGCCGCGAGGCCTTCCATCGCGATACGAACTGGTATCTTCCCTATAACGAGCTGGACACTCGCCTGACCGACCACAAAAGCAGCTTCTGGAAGCTCTGGTTTGCCTGGCGCAATGCGCAAATCGGCAACTGGTGGGTGGATTTCCGCCGTGAAATTAAAGGAAAGTATCCGCATTTCGTGCTATCCATGTATGGTTGCCACTGGGAGCAGATGAAAAGCCAGCCACGCTATAATATGACCACGGACTTGGGCAACCAGGGGCGTGCCGTCACGCTGTTTGGCACGGAGGTCATGACGCGCAACCCCTACTGCAACGCACGCTCCCTGCTGCCATATCGCCGTCTCTACAACATGTACCGCCTTGGCTTCAACGCACCGCCGATCTGGACTTGGTACTACACAAAAGACTGGAATGTGGCCTACTTCTCATGGGCGGTCAGCAATATGATGGGTCAGTGCGCCATGCTTGACGACCCCACCACGCTCCCGCCCGACGGTATTGACTTTCCGAAGTTCTCGGGCTCTTCCGACAATCCGCCGCTTGCCACGCTTTCCTCTGCCGCACGCGCCGCCTTCTGGCTGAATGCCGCCAGCCGCGACTACAATTCCGTCATCGGGGTGGAGAGCGAGCTGGGCGGCATGACCCAGTGCTTTGAGCAGACTCACATTCCCTACGACATCATCGAAGACCATGCTTTTCACAATGACGAGCTTCTTGCGCGCTACAAGGTGCTTTTTGTCGGCAGTTCAGGGTGCATGACGGACGACGATGTCGCACGCATAAAAACGTTCGCCCGTGCGGGTGGAACAGTTTGGCTGGGGAGCGTGGCGGGCTTCTTTGACCGCTGGGGGAAGGAACGCGCCGTATGGCCCTTCAAGGATGTCTTTGGTGCTTCGCCACAGTGGAAAAAGCCGCAGAAACTTGCGGAAATATTGCAGCACAACGGTGCGTCCCTCACTCTGGCTGCCTGGAAGAACCCCTACAAACACGTTTTTCCGATTTCATGCCCGCCAGAAGGGCGAGTTTTGCTTTCGGGCAAGACGGAAAATGGCGGGGAGATGTCCCTGCTCATTGGCGTCAAATACGGCAAGGGCGAGATGCTCTACATGGCCTCTGTACTCTACTCGTCGCTTTTCTGCGCCGAGATCCCGAAGGGAAGCAAGTGGCCCTACAAGGGCTTCCCTGAACTGGAAGCCATCTTGCGGTCTGCCTTGGCCGAGTGCGCAGAGCCAGCCGCATTATGGAGCGTGAATACCCCTGACCTCGTCTATACAAACATCCTCAAGCAGAAGGACGGCACGCTTTGCCTTCATTTCCTCAATGGCAATGGTACCCAGACGCCCCACGGTTTCCTGATTGAGAACTCCTCGCCTGGCGATGCCTGGCCGCCGATTCGTGAGGATATCACCTTTACGCTCAAAAACACCCGCCCCAAGGAAATCTACGCGGTATCGCCTGATTTCGCGGGGCGCGTAAAGCTTGCTTTTACACAAAAGGGCAACGATGCAACTGTGGTCCTGCCAAAAGAACAGCTAATGGCATACACGCTGGTTGTGGTGCGGTAGCTTGGTGCATGGTAGGCACGAGTGAACGAGCGACGGGGGCTGCCGCCCCCGAACCCCCTGCTTGCAGGTGTGTGGTAGGCACGAGCTAACGAGCGATGGGGGGCTGCCGCCCCCCCTGCCTGCAGGTGCACCAGGCTCTCGGGGCTGCGCCGCCACTGGCGTTCCAGCTTCGTCCTGACAGCGCGCTCCTTCAGAGCGCGCAGGGTTAATTTGTACTGGTCTTGTAATACGCCCACAGGCGAGCGGCTGTGTCGTTGCTGTTGAAAGCGCCTGTCTGTTGGAAGAAGTTGATGGGGTGTCCTTCGACGTGACCATCGAGGAAACCGGCGTTTGCGCCGCCATTGTGCATGGTGTTGAGCTTGCCGAAAAAGGCGGTGGTGCCGTTCCACCAGTCGTTCAGGGCGCTGTTGCAGGGGCTATAGACAAAGTAGTTGTATGCCTGTTTCATGTTGGCCTTCGTGTTGCAGCAAGCCATGTACATGGTCTGCGACGGGGTCTTGTGCTCGTTGAGCACGGGCGAAGGTCCTGCGTATGAGATGTAGGGCATCCCTGATGCCGAGCCGCCATAGACGGTTCCGTAGCCGAACTTGGCTTCAAAGGAGGTGGAGGGGCACTGGAACGCCTTGATGTCGCCTACGAGGTCATAGAGGGCGGCTGGCCAGTACGCCTTGTTGAATTCATTGGAAGAGCATGGGTAGTTGATGGCGAACTTGTTGCCTCCGCTGTCTTTGTAGTAGCTCCAGCCGTATGGCAATAGGCGGTGGTTGTCCATGGTGTATTGGACAAGACCCAGCATCTGTTGCTTGGCGTTGTTGACGCATGCGATGGCGCGTGCCTTCTCACGAGCCTTGCTCAGCGCGGGCAGCAGCATGGCCGCCAGAATGGCGATGATGGCAATGACGACAAGAAGTTCAATCAGGGTAAAGTGCTTTTTGTTCTTCATAATAAGTACTCCCTTGTTGGGTTAATTCCACTAACTATCACATTATTATTATACTATGAGCTTGCAAAAAAACAAGCTCTATGCTAAATTTAAAACACTTTTCCTAGAGCACCTAATCCCTAGAAGACATAGAGAACCTAGAGGACTCAAACCTAGCAGACCTACCCTAGAAGACATATCATCAACCGAACGGAACCACCATGAAAAATCGACACTATTTCAATTATCATTTTCTGTTTTCGATGCTGTTTTGCGCTCTTTTGGCGACGAATGCCCTGATGGCGGATATTATCTCGCCTGATGGCAGGCGGCCACGGCGGCCTGGGCCAGGTGCGCCTGCACCAGTGCCAGTCAAGCCTCCGACGCCGAAGGAGGAGAAGCCGCCAGTACCACCCCAAAAGCCCGAGCTGCCCAACCCCGAGCCGACCAAGCCCGAGTTGCCCAAGCCCGAGCCGACCAAGCCCGAGCCGACCAAGCCCGAGCTGCCCAAGCCCGAGCCGACCAAGCAGCAGGAACACCCCCTGCCACCGCCGCCAGCACAGCCTGGCGAAAAGCCAGAGGTCGGCAAGCTTCATGAGCAACCTAAACCTGAACCTTCACCAAAGAAACACGGCTTTTGGCAGCGCATCAAATCGTGGTTCTAATTTGGGGAAGTGACTGTTAAGTGGTTATTAACCACTAATCACTAACCACTAACCACTAACCACTAACCACTAATCACTAACAACTCCAATGCACCAATGCTGCTGGCCTTTGCCATGGTTTTCCATTTCCTCGTCGATGCCCTGTGCGGGGCGTCGATGCTTTGGGTTGTTGTCGATGACGCCCCAGATGGTGGCTTCTGGCTGATTATTGCCTATGATTTTTTAGCATTTGCCACCCAGGTGCTGACGGGCTGGATGGCAGACAGGCTGAAGTGCGATCGCTGGCTCTGGTTTCTCTCCATCGTCATGGTGCTATCTGGCGCGGGGGCAGCCTGGTACCAACCCTGGCTGGCGACGGTCCTGCTGGGGCTTGGCAACAGCCTCTTCCATGTCTCCGCAGGACGCGAGGTCATACGGCGGCACACGTTGGCTGCTGCAAAGAAAGCTCGTGAGCTGGGGCTCTTTGTGGGACCTGGGGCGCTGGGCATCGGCCTGGGGTGCATGTTCCCGATGGCGATGTATATCCTCACTTTGGGAGTCACGCTCTTCATGCTCTTGTGCTTTGTAGGCCATCAGCCCCCCGAAACGGCTGAAACGGCTACGCCCTCGTCGGAACCCGCTTCCCATCGGGTATTGCCCGCCTTCCTGATGATCTTCTGCGTTTTCTGCCGTGCGGCATCTGGCTTTTGCGGTCCGTCGCCGTGGCGTAGTTCCACGGCTCTTTGTATCCTCTGCTTTCTGCTGGTCATGGGGGGCAAGATGGCAGGGGGCGTCATTGGCGACCGCTGGGGTCATTGGCAGACAGGACTAGCCGCGCTGGCACTTTCCTGGATGCTGCTTGTCATTGGTGGCAAAAGCATTTGCCTCGCGCTTTCTGCGCAGTTTGTCGCAAACCTGTTGATGGCGATTACGTTATATGTGCTTGTAAGGCTCTATCCATTATCGCCTGGCATGATGTTCGGACTTGCTGCTGCGGTTTTGTTCCCTGGCTGCCTGATGATGTTTCTGCCGCACCACGAAACCATATTCGTCATTGCCTACCTCTTTGCCAACTTGAGCTTTGGAGCGACCTGGTGGCTGTGCGCGAAGAAAGTGAAGGGCGTATGTATCTGATAGGCGTCAGACTTGCAACCGCCCTGTTGACGGTACTGGTCGAAGCACTGGTTTTCTCGACCAGCCGCGAATATCGGAACTTGCGGTTTATGATGGCGGTTGCCATCGTCAACTTCACCTCGAACATCCTTCTTAACCTCTTCATCAGACTTTATGGTAGGGAAGTGGTGCTGCTCTCTTTTCCCGTGCTATTCGGCGAGATGCTCGTCTTCGTCGCCGAGTTCATTGCATACGGGCTTTTTCATCGTTTCTCCTGGAAGCTACTGGGGTATGTGTTTCTGGCCAATGCTGTGAGCTTCTCTATCAGCTTTCTTTTTTGAAAGAGATTTGGAGAAGCACAGGCATCATTTTGTGCGTCAGCAGGAAAAAAACGCCAAATACAAAAAAAAAACGAAAACCCACTTGACTAGCTTGATTATGGCAATATATTAGGTTAATTTTGTAGTTTTGTACCATCTTGTGTATTAAATATTCTGAACTATATAAACCCCTAGGGAGCCACAGAAATGAAGAAGAGACTACTGACGATTTTGGCGGGCACTATGCTTGCCACAAGTGTCTTGGCAGGCGATGCTTTTGACTACAAACTGACGTTTGGTGACACATCTGCTGTTGATACGCCCTATGCCTTCGGGCGCATTGACGGCGCTACGGATAAGTTGGACGATTTCGACGTTCCAGCACCACCTGCAAGGCCAGACGATCCGAATGGCGGCACGATGCAGTACATCGCATTCCGCTCCATCATGGGCACCGATGGCGCCTCTACTGTCGATGAGGCCTTGCAGAAGCTCTTTAATGACTATCGCGGCCCTGACAATGCCGCCACAACCTGGACGATGGACCTTTCCAATCCCTCTGGCGTTTCTCTGAGCTGGGAGGCGGTGACCGCGCTGACCGCCAGCGGTGCCTCTCTGGAACTGGTCACGCCGAGCGGAACGACGGTTGACATGAAGAGTAACAGCAGCCTCGCCTCGCCGGTCTCCGGCACCTATTATATTAAATACAAGCAATCTTCCAGTGCGCAGGAGGCTCCTGCGACCCCCGCCCTCATCGAGGCTGATATGGCCATCTACGAGGGCGGCAGCATCTCCTTCAAGGTGCTCGACCCCGCCAAGTACGAGTTTGCAGGGACACCCAGCTGCACCATCGCCTTCTTCAAGGGCGAGGGCATTGCCCGCGTTAAAGTGAATGCTTCTGAGACCGACGGCCTTTCCGCCGATTCCGAGACTGGCTGCATCACATACACCTTTGACACCGCCCTCGACTACGACGAGGCTGTCATCACCTACTGCTTCAGCTACAAGAACGCCACCCGCGCCGATAGCACCGCCGTGGCGTATGGACAGGTCCGCGCCGTCGATGTGGCAACCCCCGTCATCACCATGAAGTCCGATGCGGCGCTTTCGGTGGATATCAAGTCCGAAGAGGCCGGAGCCGATTCCTGCACCCTTTCATACGAGCTTATCTTCCCCGGCGCGGGCGACAGTGGCCGGCTCATCGACGCAACCAATACCCTGGTTATGTATCCCACCATTACGGTCCCTGCGTTGTTTAGCGTGGTACCCCCCGACGGCATGGGCGTGGATTCCACCACGGATAACGCCGACGGCTCCCACAGCATCACCTACAGCTACGAGGCCACCTCCAACGGCTTCACCCTCGACTTCATCCTCACCGCTGCGGAAGGCGCCAAGAAGGGCACCGCCTCACTCTCCATCGCCTGCCAGTTCCCCACCACCGAGGCCGTCACGCTTCCCGCCGACCTCGCCACCACCACCGCCACCATCAGCGTCAAGGGCAGCGGTAACCTAGACATCGATGAATCTGCCGGAGGAAGTGACTATGATTTGACTGATATTCAGCTTATCTACAACTATAAGGTGAATGGTGGAAAAGCTACAACCGCAACAGGAAATACCCGAATGCTCGCAAATACAGCATACAGCACTTTGACGGGAGATGACAAAGTTAACAAAGCAGCGGAGCTTCGCCAGAAGATTGCTGATATGATTGATAGTTTGGATATTGATGGGTCGTCAAATGGAACTGATTATGATTTGACGGATATCCAGCTAATCTACAACTATAAGGTGAATGGTGGAAAGGCAACCACTGCAACAGGTAATACCCGAATGCTCGCAAATACGGCGTATAGCACTTTGACAGGAGATGACAAAGTTAATAAAGCATCTGAACTACGCCAGAGAATCGCTGATTTGATTGACTGAAACTGTTGATTAAATAAACAAAAAACAGAGGTGACTTATGACAAAAAAGCGTTTGTTAATGTGTCTTTTTATGCTGATGACCATGGTGGCATTTGCTGCCAACGTGAGCATTAGCATCGACCCATCAAGTATTAATGTGCAGCCTGGACAGATTTTTACTGTCAATGTCTTGATTAATTCAGACACAGGCCTACAACATGCTATGGGGTTGCTTCAATGGAATCCTGATCTGCTTTCCATTGATCCTGAGACAGGCTATGCCATTGGCGAAGACTTTGACGGAAATGTCGATGGCGAGGGATGGGTTGTCGAAGATGAAGGTTATGAGGGGCATGCAGTGTTTGGAGTTAGTGTCTTGAAGGGCACGGCTATTGCAGCAGGATATCAGGGAGTTCTTAGTTCGTTTACTTTTACAGTTAAAGAGGATGTTCCAGTTGGCACTAAAATTTCTTTGGCTCTTTCAATGGATAGCTCTCTTTATGGCGATGCCATACTGGGAGTTAAGGATTCGAATAAAGCTG
>JAFTAC010000214.1 GCA_017458805.1 Victivallales bacterium
CTCGCGCGTTTTTTCGTTCAGCGTATAGCGGGAGTTTTCCCATTCCAGCGGCTCGACTTCAATCTCCTCTGCATCGCCCTCGCAATAGACGGTGAGACGCGAAGGGCTGGCCTCCTTCACCCGGCCGATGCGCCCGTTGTAGTAGAGGTGGGAAGCGGAAGGGTCGTTCTTGACGAACATCACCTGCGCCCCCTCCTTCAGCACGAGTGTCTCGGCCGTAGGATAGGCGTATTCAGGGAAAGTGCCCTCTATTTCGGCACGATAAGCGAAGGGTGTGCCCCGCAACTTCTGCAGCTCCGACTCGTTGTAGAAGTTGGCTTGGCTGTTGTGAGTAGTAAGGCGAACCGACAAGCTGGACGCGGCAACCTGGCCGGAAGCAGGGAGAGCGGGATTTCCTGCCACTCTGCTGTTCAGCTTCGCCAAGGCCTCGGCTGATGGATGCCCATTGCGGATTTCGTTCAGAATACTGATGAAGGAAGCATCCTGCTGGCGATAAACACGTTCCAACTGGATGGTCACATAGTCAACCTGCTGCAAGGTCTTGGAGCCGAAGAAGTAGGGCGTGTCGTAATAGGGCCTGAGCATCTGCTCGTCCTCGGGCGTTACGACGGGAGTGAGCTGTGCCAAATCGCCAATCATCAACAGCTGCACGCCCCCAAAGGGTTGGCCGTGGTCGCGGAAACGGCGCAGCACAGCATCGACAGCATCGAGCAAATCGGCCCGTACCATCGAGATTTCGTCGATGATAAGCAAGTCGATGGAAGCGATAATCTTACGATTCTCCTTGCTGAAATCAAACTTGCTTTTCACCTTAGCGCCAGGGACATAAGGCGAGAAGGGGAGCTGGAAGAACGAATGAATCGTCATGCCGCCCGCATTGATGGCAGCCACGCCCGTCGGAGCCACGACGATGGACCGCTTGCGCGACCTTCCGACCACGGTCTTGAGGAACGTCGTCTTGCCCGTTCCCGCCTTTCCCGTCAGGAAGATACTGCGGCCCGTGTTCTCAACGAACTCCCATGCCGTGCGCAACTCTTTGTTCTGTTCCACCTTGTTCTTTATACTTTAGCCTTCAACTAAAAAGTAGCTTCCCCTAAATCTCCCCAAGGGGAAGCTTTTCTTTATGGTTGTCCTTTCTCTTTCAGCCAGTCTTGTATGAGCCGAAAGGCAATGGACGAGGGGTCGGGCAGGCAGGGCAGATTGTCGCGGGCAAACCAGCCACCGTCTCTGAGTTCAGACTTCTGCAGCTCTATCTCGCCCGAGAGGTAGTCGGCCGTGAAGCCCACCATAAGGCCGCTGGGATAGGGCCAGGGCTGCGAGGCGAAGTAGCGGATGTTCCGGATGCTAAGCCTTGTCTCCTCCCAGACTTCACGCCTGACGCATTCCTCCAACGTCTCGCCCGTCTCGACGAAACCTGCCACAAGGCCGTAATGACGGTCGCGGAAGTTGTGAGCATGAACCATGAGAATCTCGTCGCCGCGCGTGATGCGGACGATGACGGCGGTGGCAAGGCTGGGCCAAAGTTCCTTGCCGCACTCGCAGCATTGCTTGCTGATTTCCGTCTGCCAGCGCATCTCGCCGCCACAAACGCCGCAGAACTTGTTGTTCTGATGGAAATAAACCAGCTCGGCACTCTTTCCTGCAAGCTGATAGTCTTGGGCAGAAAGCACATGAAAGCTCTTTCGGAGCGGAATCATTTGCAGGTCGGGACGGTCCGTGACGGGCGATGAAAGCAGACCGACAACAGCGGGGAGGGGGCATCTTAGCGTTGTGACGACCTCCCAGGGCTTCAGCTCTATGGGAGGC
>JAFTAC010000215.1 GCA_017458805.1 Victivallales bacterium
AAGAATGAAGATCCCAGCGACGCTACGAAAAGCGCTCCGTTCATCATTCAAATTTCCCGCGGCGCTCGCGACTACACCGACAAAAACTTCCTCGAAGGCATGATTCGCACCGCCGACAAAGTCTTCCCGGACGCCATCTTCGCCGTTCACCTTGACCACGGCACCGAAGAAGTCTGCTACGACTGCATCAACAGCGGCTTCTACAGCTCCGTCATGATCGACGCATCCGCCAAGCCATACGAAGAGAACATCGCCATCACGAAGCGCGTCGTGGACGCCGCGCATGCGAAGGGCCTCGTTGTCGAGGCAGAGCTCGGCCAACTGGGCGGTGTCGAAGAGCACGTCAAGGTTTCCGAATCCGACGCCAAGCTGACGGATCCCGACCAGGCGAAAGACTTTGTGACCAAGACGGGCGTGGACAGCCTCGCATGCGCAATCGGCACCAGCCATGGCGCGTTCAAGTTCTCTGGCACCCAGGGACTTCACTTCGACGTTCTGGCCGAAATCCAGAAGCGTCTCCCTGGCTTCCCGCTGGTGATGCACGGCTCCAGCTCCGTCCCGCAGGACGAAGTTCGCCGCATCAACATCGCGGGCGGCAAGCTGGCGGGCGCCAAGGGCGTCAATGCCGACGAGTTCCTCCGCGCGGCGCAGCTGGGCGTGACCAAGATCAACATTGACACAGACGGCCGTCTGGTGTGGTGCCGTGTCCACCGCGAGCACTTTATCCTGCATCCCGAAGACTTCGACCTGCGTCCTGCGGGCAAGGAGATCATGGCTGCATATGCGGATTTCATCGCGGCCAAGAACGTCAAGCTGGGCAGCGCAGGACATCTGGACGAAGTCCGCGCCATGCTCGCCAAATAAAACGACCAAACCTGCAAGGTGCTGGCGAAACGCACGTTTTGCCAACACCTTAGAAGTCATCAGCGCGACGTGCGGTTTTATCGCACGCCGCGCACTGTTTTTCATTTAGGGAGAGGAAGAGAATAGAGGAAAGATGCAATTATTCAGTCACGACAGGATTTGCGCAGGTGCGCGGAAATGGCTGGTGGAGAACTGCCCGCCCCAATGCCTGCTGAACCTTCTCAAGCGGGAGCGGCATCTGGCGCATGTAGTATTGGGAGGCGGTTTTCGCCCCAACGTCGATAGTTTGAAGAATCCAGCAGTACGCCAGCGGATCTTCAACGAATTAGGCACCAATACATCTCTATGCGACGGTTTGATTCACTCATACGGAGAGTGTGCGCACGAGGCCTATATGGACAGAATGCTTCTCCTTCTGGGGCGCGACTGGTTTCGCGCACATTGGAAGAAGACCGGCAAGCTCATGCGCTATTTTAAAGCGCATTTTGTTGTGATGTGCGCATCCTTCTCTGATACCGAGGATGCTGACAAAGAGTTTTTCAACCGTTTCGGCAAACGTCTTTTGCGCATGGAGGGCTTTTGGAAGAGCATTACAGGAAACCTTGACGCGAGTTCGGAGGACAAGGAAACAGTTGCTCCAGAGACAAAGGAAATAATAAAAATCTTAGAGGCTGCCACCCAATGTTTCCAAACGAACAGCGAGGTTGAACAACAGGCGGCAAAAGGGAAGGATGCCAAGACACTTTCCGATTCCTATCGCGAAAAGCTGGAAAAGGAGCTGACCCTAAACAGGGAATTGAAAGACAAGCTCTCCGATGCAGAGAAAAAGGCTGAGGCTGCTCAGAAGGAGCGAAATGCCTTGAGGAAGGAGTATGGAGCATTCAAGCACGAGCAGGAGGGGCGTTTGCAGAGAATACAGGATGACTATGCCTCGAAGCTGGTGGCTCAATACGAGGAGATGCAGCATGACTTTCTGGACTTGGACACCAAGTGGCTGAAAACTTCCACACTTGAGAGCGACGAAGCGGAAAACCTGCTGGAGCGGACGAAGCAGGTGCTTGAGCAGCAGCGGAATTTGAACATCAAGTACGGCGTGCGCAGCGAACTCCGCGAGAAGGAGGCGAAACTGCGGGACGCCTATCTGCGATTGGCAACCGCCGCAAAGGAATCCATCCATCCGCATGACGAGCTTCGCTCCCTGATGGAGGCAGTAAAGCGCAAGCAGCAGAAAATCAAAAACCTGCTGGACAGTGGCGACGAAACGATGGGCTCCGAGCTCTACGAATACATTTTGACCACTATCCGAAGTCTGAAGCACTCCAACGAGATTCCAGCTGAACTTGAGAAAATACGGCAGTACATCCTGGATTCGGAGAGCATGGAACTTCTGGAAGCGGAGGAACGCGTCAACCTGTTGGACCAGTGCGACAAACGGCACAAACTCTGGCAGAATATGTCCAGGACGGGCGAAGACCGCGGAAAGCAAAGGGAACCTGGATTCATTCCTGAAATCATGGATCTGAGCCGTCACCTGACAAAAGCTTCAAACTATGTGCTGGTAATTGACGGTTACAATGTCCTGAAACGTTCGGACTCCTGGACGACCTTCCAGCAGAGGCGCGGGCTCACCTTTGCGGAGCTGCGCTATGAGTTTGTTTCCAGGTGCAGCCAGAAGGCTCACTTTTTCAAATCGGTTCGACTTGTCTTTGACGGTGATGACCCGGATGGCGACGATGTGCGCACAAAGGGGAATTGCCATACCGTCTTCGCACAGCGTCTGGATGATGAACATAATGCGGACCGCTACATCAAGGAGTATGTCAAGGAAGCCAAGCTGTCAGGGGAGATGGTATGGCTTTGCACGGAAGATTATGGCATACGCCACGACCTTCCCGAAGTGGAGGCCTTTGTCAGCAACCTGGCTTTGAACCGCCTGTTGTGGATGTGATTTTGATGGCGCAAACGGAAAGGTGAGCTACCATGACAGAAAACAACCAACCCGAACCCGACGCACCGCCGTTTGATCCAGAGGCGGAGGAGGCGGAGCTTAGGCGTTTTCTTGAATTGGAAAAGGAGCGCCTGGGGCTTCAAATACCTGTCACAGACCCTCCTCTGGAACAGGTTGGCAAACTTGGGCAGGGGGGAATCGGGGAGGTTAGCCTGGCCGTGGATGGCATCCTAGGGCGCAGCGTTGCGGTAAAGACCCTGCACAAGGACCTGCGCGCCCGCTCGGACCAGTTGGAGCGTGTCGTGCGCGAGGCGCAGACTGCCGCACAGTTGGAACACCCCAATATCGTGCCTATCTACTCCCTTGGCCTGAGTCCCAAGCTCGGAGTCTTTTTTACGATGAAACGGCTTCGCGGCGACTCTCTGCGGCATGTCATTTCCGAACTGGCCTTTCAGAATCCCGCCTACACATGGCGTTACACAGCTTCACGCAGGCTTGGCATTTTTATCCGCATCTGCCAAGGGATACTGTATGCGCATAGCAAGGGCATTCTTCATCGGGACTTGAAGCCTGAAAACGTGCGTATTGGAGAGTACGGCGAAGTGACGATTATCGACTGGGGACTGGTCCACGAGGTCTCCTCAAAAAACACTCGCAAGGAAGGACGTAGCAAGGCAGGGTACACCTCCACCAATGCCACTTGGGAAAACGAGCTTGAAATAGAAAAGATACTGAACACCAGCAATCCCACCCTTGACGGCGAGTTGAGCGGGACGCCCCGCTATATGTCCCCCGAACAGGCGGAGGCGCAGAACTCCGAACTGGATGAACGCTCCGACATCTATTCGCTAGGCGTGATTCTCTATGAATTGCTGACATTCTACAACCCGTTCTATGACAAGGATAAACAGAGCGACATCATAGAAGCGGTCTGCAAGGGCAATTACCACAGGCCCCGCCGTTTTGCCACGGCGAAGAACGTCCCGGCAGAGTTGGAGGCCATCTGCTTGAAAGCAATGGCCGTGCATCGCGAAGACCGCTACCAGAGCGTAAATGAGCTCTTGAAGGACATCTACGCACATCAGGAGGGGAGCCAGGTCATGGCATACAAGGAGAATCCGTTTACGACGGTGATGAAGGTCTTCCGCAGGAACCCCATACGAACAGCGGTCTTCGCAAGCGTCATTCTTTCTGTTATCTCCTTTGCGGGCATCCGCGCTTTCATAGACAACCAGAATTTCAACCATGTAATTGAGCAGGTGGAGAAGTCCCTGGCCAATGTGTCGCGGCACCAGAAGATTCTGGAGCTCAAATTGCAAGGCGAAGTAGAGGATAATCAGGAGCATCAGAAGAGAGTTGCCAATATACAGGATGAAATCGAGCATCAGCTTGAAACTGCCAACCTTCTGCTTAATAGCATCTCCAATTTGAAGCCAGGGAATTATCGTTTTCACCAAATGCAGGAACGTCTGCTGATGAACGACATGCGCTTCTGCACGAAATACAGGCGCTTTCCTGAGCTGCGAAAACGGTTAGGACAGGCAGACGAACTGCTTGCCTACAGACGTGACTATTCCAGCCCCGAATTTTTGGAGACCGTCCGACAGTCGCGTCTGCTCCTCTCTGGCAACAGCACCATCCTTTCTGTCGTCACGGAGCCTCCTGGGGCTAGAGTGATGATACGCAAAGTGCTGGCAGAAAACCAGGAGGGAAAGCTGGTATTGGATGACTATCGGAAAATCTCCGAATATGGCAGCGACGACTTCCGAAAGCCGCATGAAGAAAGCGACGGAACGGTTGCTGGAAGCCCCATGCAGAGCTTTACGCTGGACAAAGGCAAGTATATCTTTTTCTTTGAAACATCCGATGGGCGAAAGCTAGAGCTGCCCGTGCTGGTGCGCCAGGCCGCTGAACGCAATATCCATGTGGTTCTTCCTAAGGAGGTGCCAGAAGGAACAGTCTATGTTCCTGAAAACCTCGTTTTTCTGGGAAACCATGATGTGGAGGAGGACTCCTATAAACGCAAAAGCATGCCTGGCTTCTTTCTGGGGAAGTTCGAAGTCACCTTTGCAGAGTACATCCCCTTCTGGCTTTCGTTGTCAGAGGAGAAACGCGATGAGTGCGTCCCGATTGTGACGCTGACTGACCGACGTACCCGCGTCAGGGCCCTGAACAGCGATGGTGTACTGCACGGAAGGCTACGCCCTGAGCTGCCTGTGGTCGGGGTCTCGCATGATGCAGCAGACATGTACTGCAAATGGCTGGGAGAACGCATGGGACGTCCATGCCGCCTCCCGACTGCCGAAGAGTGGGAAGCCGCCGCACGCGGTATCGACGCCCGCCTCTACCCTTGGGGCAATATCTTTGAGACGGAATACGCCAACACGGTGGAGGCAGCCGCATATCGCGGACGCTATGGCAGCCTGCCTGCCCCTCCAGGCTCCTTCCCAAGAGACGTCTCACCATACGGAGCCTTTGACATGGGCGGAAACGTCCGCGAATTGACTGACAGCCAGTTCAACGACGGCACGGACTTCTACCAGATAAAGGGTGCCAGCTTTACCTCCAGCCGCCGTTCTTTGCCAGTGTATATCTCTGGCGACACCCCCTTCTCTCCATCCGACGTCGGCTTCCGCGTCCTCATGCCCCTGCTGCCACAGGATGCAGAGGAATCGGTGAGGGATTCCAGCACCACCCCCCAAAACAATGACCAATGAACTAGCAAACCAGTTATCTCCCGAAAACCTCCTGAAACTGGGCGACTTTACGTTAATGTGCCGCCTGGCGGTGGAGGGTTTTCTGGCAGGAATCCACCGCAGCCTGAACAAGGGCTTTGGCGGCGAGTTCCAGCAGTATCGCCCATACGTGCCTGGCGATGACCTGAAATACGTTGATTGGAAACTCTACGCCCGCCAGGGACGTCTCAATGAGAAGGTCTATCTGGAGGAGACGGATATGCGCTGCGCCTTGCTAGTCGATGCCAGTGCCTCCATGGCCTACAAGGGAACAAAGGCCCCCAGCTCCAAATACCAATATGCCGCCCTGCTTGCGGGCTGCTTCACTTATCTAACGCGCCGCCAGGGAGACCGCGCAGGCCTCTTTGTCTATAATCAGGAGCCAATGTACACCACGCATCGCGGCGAGCCCTGCCCCGACCTCCATCAGCTGATAAAGATTTTCGAAGGGATTGCCCCAGCCAAAAGCGCAAACCACACTCGTGCATTGGACGAAGCCGAAGGCTTTCTGGGGTACAAGCGAGGCATGGTCATCCTGCTCTCCGACCTCTGGGGTGCAGAAGATCAACTGGAGGGCATCATTCGACGGCTTCGCTTCGAGCAGCGCGATGTCATCGTCTGCCACATCCTTGACAACGACGAGCTGGAGCTGCCATTTGACAACACAACCCGCTTCATCGACAGCGAAAACGGTGACAGCATCGTCACCGCACCGCCCGTCATCCGCGACCGTTACCGTGAAAGCCTCCAGAAGCATCTGGACACGATGCGCACACTCTGCCTGAACAACCAGGCCGACTACCTCCTAGCTGACACCTCCCACCCCTTTGCCGACTGCCTCGCCGCCTACTTGAACAAACGAACATAATTGCTAATTGCTAATTGCTAAT
>JAFTAC010000216.1 GCA_017458805.1 Victivallales bacterium
CCGCCAATAAGATTCTTAGCCCCATGCTCAGCCAGAACATGGAGATGTGGCGCTGGAATGACACGGACGCCAACGTGGCCAAAAACGAGGCCATCGCCACCAAGCAGGTCATCGATACCTATCTGGAAGGGCGCGGTATTCTTGAGGACGAGGAGTCAAGCCTGGAACGCCTGCAGAACGCCACTGACAGCCTCTCCACGCAGATTGTCGCCCTCCAGGGCAAATCGCTTGACTTCTGCACCGAGTTGTTGGCCTATTCCTCCGACATCGAGAAGGAGCTGAAGCTGACGACCTCCTCGCTGCGCGAGATTGAGAAACGCCTCCAGGAGCTGGATGCGTTGGAGAAGCTGGACGATGTCGTGCGCGGACTTGAAAGGATTCGCGATGAGGCTAAGACCCACGTCGATGAGCGCGTAAAGGGCAAGAATGGCCTTAACCGCTATTCGTCAAAGCCCCTGCGCATGGCGAAGGATGTTCTGGAGCCTCTCTATAAGCTCCAGAAGGCGAAGGGTGTCTTGGACGGCAACATTGCCGCAGTTGCCGCCTTGCAGTTTGACAAGAAGAGCAAGGTTCTGCCGTTGCCGACTGTCGAAGAGTGCGCCGTCTATCCCATTATGGCGGACAAGCGCCTGCTCATCGAGAAGCTCTTCAAGCAGTTGGATACGGATGCCCTACAGTTGGAGCGCATTGTCAAGGCATTGAAAAATGCGGGTATGGAGCTTGGAAAGACCCCTCCCTGCGTGTCTGCCTTGTCAGATACCGCCGCCATCAATGCCGTTCTGGATTGCGACTGCTTCAATCTTCCCATTCCCAAATATAGCCGCACGGAAGGAGAGAGCCAATATGACAGGATACTGGGCGTCGAAACCTTTGTCGATTTCCTCTCTCAACTGCCTGGCGAGTTCGACTCAAGCATCCTGGAGGAGCGTCCCTTCATGCCTGAAATCTTCAAGGCGCGCAGCCTCTACGGCTATCTGGAGACCCTTCTCTCCTTCTTGGAGAAGGATACTTTGAAGATGCTCAAGGAGCTGAAGACGAACAACAAGGTAATGGAGCTGGCACTTGGGGTGGATGATATCCGGATGCAGCGCGACGCGCTGGTTCAGCAGCTTTTGCAGCGGTACAACGCCTCCGAGAAGCGTGACGGTGTCATCGCTGGCGGCATGGCTCTGCTTTTGGCGAAGAGCAAGGTACTGCCTTCAGACATGGGCGAGGAGGTGCAGACCAAGTACCGCCGCATCCGCCAGAAGATTCTGGCAATGGACGAGGGCGAGAAGACTCCCGAACAGATTATTGCGAACCGCAAGAAGGTGCTTGAAATAGGCATTCCTGGCGATTCCATGGTAAAGCCTGCCTGGGTTGCGGAAAGACCTCTTAATTAAAGGAGATGACCATGAGGAAAAACGAACACAATGGCGAGCGTGGCTCCATCCTGATGGAGTATGCGTTGCTGGTGTTTCTGGCGGCCATTCCCGTCTATCTGGTCTGGAACGGAGCTTCGATTCCCTTGGACTGGGCTGGTTCTGGCAAGAAAGTGGAGTACAAGGGCATCTACGACTTCGGAAAAGGGCAGTACAAGGGATATGGCCTGGAAATGAAGAAGTTTTTTGAAATGGTGCAGGACGGGATAGCCCTGCCCATACCTTAGAATAGAAACAACAAACAAGGAGAAAGAATCATGACAAGCATGAAACTCAAACTGCAGCGTGCAAAACGCACAAAACTCGGTCGCTTCCTGTGCGCCATCCTGGGTGACCAGTGCGGTGCCGTGGCCATGGAGTACGTTGTGATTGCCCTGCTCGTCGCTGCCGCCGTTGTCGGCATTGTGATGGTCTTCGGCAGCCGTATCGCCAACATGTTCACGCAATCCACCAAGGCCCTCGCCACTGAAGAGAGCAAGATGGGTGACCTGGCCACGGAAGTGAAGGAATCCCGCGGCAAGGACATTGAGCGCGTCGAAGCCCAGAAGGGCCATGGCGACACCATTCGTGGCACTGGCGAAGGCGGTGAAGGTGGCGGCGAGGCCCAATAGGCCAATGGCGTTGACGGTAGCAGAGGCCTCTTGTTTTTCTAGTACATCTAGAACTTCCGCTACCGAATTTGCACTGCAATGACTCCCGCATTGTTCATGCTGATACTGGCGACCCCCTGGCTTGGGGTGCTCTGCTGGAATGACTGCAAGTACCGCCGCCTGCCCAACTATCTGACGTTGGGCATGGCGGTGGCCGCGCTTGTCTGGCGGCTGGGATATGGGCGCATGCCTATGTTCCTGAACGGTGTCTATGGCGGTGTGGCTGCGGGGCTCTTCCTGCTCATCCCGTTTCTGCTTCGCGGAGCGGGCGGGGGCGACTTGAAAATGCTCTTTGCAACGGGGTGTCTATGCGGCCTGCACCGCATGGCAATCCTGCTCTTCTGCACGTCGGCTGCTGGTTTCGTGATGGCGGTTGCGATGCTGATTGCGGGAAAAGTGGATGGCAGCCGTCTGAAGCACTGGGCGCGTTGCATCTTTGACTGGCGCTATGACAGAAAGGCGGGACGCGAAGCTCTGCCGCCGAAGACGGACGAACGAGTCCGTTTGCCTTTTGGCGTGGCCATCGCCATCGGCGTATGGCTCACATTGATAATTGAACTTTTTGCGAAAAATGCGGCATGAGATTGTTTAAACGCAACATACTTGACGACAGAGGCACGGCCCTGATGGAGTTTGTGCTGATCATGCCGATTTTCTGCTTTATGATTTTCTGCATCATCCAGCTGTCGCTGGTCTGCATGGCGAAGCAGCTGACGCACTATGCCGCCTATTCGGCGGCGCGCGCGTGCATCGTCTATAATCCTGCCGAATACAGTTCTGGAGGGCAGTTTTATACGAACAAGGGCGTTGCGCACCGTGCCGCATGCACGGCGCTTTCCTGGCTGGGGCAGTTGCCTGGCGGACCCGACCCGCTGAACGTGCCTGGCTGGGGGGCGGTTCCAGGTTCTGGCTTCATTAGCCAGCAGGTTTTCATCGACCCCAATCGCAGTCAGATTATGACGGACGTGCCTGCCGTCAAGGTGACAGTCGTGTTTCGCTACCCGCTTCATATCCCCTTTGCGGGCAGCATCATCGGCTATTTCAACGCGGGAGGCAAGGCAGACGGTGCCTGGGACTTGGTTGGCCTGCTTCCGACCGACATGCCTGAGAAGATGAAGAACAGCATGCTGGGGACCACCCCCTCCTTCCAGATGTCGGAATCCTGCATACTTCCGATGCCGTGGGACAACAACATGTTCCCCCGTGCGGAAAAGACACGCTACCTTGGTACGGAGGGACTCTAGATGAGAAACCGTGTTTTAGCCATCGCGCTTAAGAAGCTTGCCTCCATCGGCCCCGACGACAACGGGGCGGTGCTGGTGATTACGCTGGCGATGTTCTTCTTCCTCTTCATGCTCGTGTCAGGCGTCTATACAGTCGGCGAGTCCGTCCATCGGCGCATCGAGTTGCAGAACGCCTGCGACGCAGCTGCCTATTCCGCCGCCGTCGTTCAGGCAGACGGGCTGTCGCGCATGGCGACCGTCAACCGCGCCATGGCGTGGACATACGTCCAGATGGTTCGCCGCCAGTTGGACTACATCACCTACCGCTGGTTGAAGCTCACCTACAAGCAGTTCAAGGAAGACCGCGACAACGCGGAGGACTGGCACTTCTGTCTGCTTCCCTGTGATGAGAACCACGACCAGGACGGCGTCGGCTGGTGGTGCGGGCAGGGCGGCAAGGGGGGCATGGACACCATTCGCCTCAATCACCGTTTCAATGTGAAGATGAAGGACCTACAGAAGGTGCTGAAGGATGCGGAATCCTCCATGGGCGATGGCAGTGGCAGTTCCAATTCATCCAGTGACAATGGCAGCAGCGGCGGAGGCAATAGCGGCAACTCCTTCTTCAGCGATTCGAACTCTCTTTTCGGCGTGGGCAACCTCAACTCTGTGAAATCGGAGGTCTATGACAAGATTCAGGCGGCTAGTCAGGCTGGCAAGGAGCTTGGTTCGGCTCAAATCGAGCAGATCTACAAGGATATCTATGTCCGTAGCTATCCAGAACCAGACCCAAACGAAGTGAACGAGTTGGGACTAAATGTTGGAAAGGCTAAGTGGGAGGCCTGGTATCAAGGCTTCAGACACTTCGCATCTGCCAACAAGATTACCGAAAACGACTATTGCTGCAAGATATGTGGCAGGCCCTTGAAGGGATTCAACCACTCCCAGTGCATGCAGAACATGATGGACAGCTACAACAACCAGGCGAAGCAGCAGCAACAGCAGCAACA
>JAFTAC010000217.1 GCA_017458805.1 Victivallales bacterium
GTGGTCCTGTAGATGTGGAATGACGTGCTTGTGGCATAGCATGTGCGCTGTTGTCGGGCACGGCGACGGCGAGGGCGCCGTCGTTACCCCCTCTTGTTTTCAAGATTTTCATAGTACAAGTGGAATTTTTATTGATAGAGGGTACATTATATACACAAGGCATTGAGCAAGCTATTTCAACTATGTACAGTTCTGTGAGGTGAAAACATGTACTGGTATTACAAATATCCTCTGATAATCATTCTGATAGCAGTGTTGTTCGGCACGGGTGTCTATATATGGCGCGCCAGCTTCTCCTCCTATTTTGAGAAGCGGGCAGAGAAGGCGTCGTTGGAGTCGCCAGAAGCACAAGGCGGCGAGGCTATTGTGGCAACTACTCCTGCAGATGCTCCAAAGGACAAGTCTGCCACTGGTGCGAAGGTTGGCGAGCCATCCAAGCCAGCACCATCCAGGCCAGCACCAGTCGTGTTGCCGCAGAATGTGGCGGAGGGGTTGAAGCAGGCGAAGGCGGCTCTTGAGGCAGACAATCCCAAGGCGGCTCGTGAACTGGCATATTCCATGCTCAATGATGAATACTGCAAAAAGTACGACACCTCCTGGTATGCCCTGGCGGGCATCATCAACCAGGCCAACAGCATCTTCATGAACGGGAAAGCCCCCTGCCCCGAAAAGGACACCTACATCATCAAATCGGGGGACAACCTGACAAAAATCGCCTATCGGAACAACACGACTGTCCAGGCGCTCCAGCGCATGAACAACCTGCCCGACACGACAAGTACGGTCCACCCCGGGCAGGCGTTGCAGTTCATCAAGGGGACCTGGTCTATCTGGGTCTCCAAGTCCCAGTTCCTGCTGGAACTCTATCTGGATGAAAAACTCTACCGCATCTACCGCATCAGCACGGGACGCCAGGACAGAACCCCTGCATGCACCTTCGTCATCAACCAGAAGCTCATGTATCCAGCATGGACCTACAATGGCAAGAGCATTCCATACGGCGATCCAGAGAACATCCTGGGCACGCGCTGGATTGGGCTGAAGCCCATTGACGAGGACAAGCTTGGATACACGGGCTATGGCATCCACGGCACCACGGAGCCAGAGAAAATCGGGCAGGCGGCCAGCCTGGGCTGCGTCCGCATGCTGAACGAAGAGGTGGAGGAGCTCTTTGATTTCATCCCATCTTCATACGCCAACCTCAACATAACCGTGACCATCGTCGAATGAGTTTTTTAGCAAGTGCTTGTGATGGATTTTAGCTCGTTTTTCACCGACTATGTTGAGATGATGCCTACGGGCTGTGTACAAGCAGCTCTTGGGCAGCTTGGTGGCACTTCTGTTCTTCTGTTTCAGCGGATAAACGAAGTGCCAGCGGAAGGATGGGCGCATGTCAGGTGGCTGCTTCGGCTGGCAGAACGTTCACAATCCCCCTTGCTGCTCTGCGGCTTCAACGCAGAGACGGATGGATTTCTCAAAGAACTGCTGACGCTTCAGGTGCCAGTCTTCTCCATAGGCGGCAATCTTCCTGTTTCAGACGAGGCCTTTGCAGAGGGCGAAGGACTTTTCGCACACATCGGCGAAAAGCTGTCCTTTTTTCTCGACATGAACCTGGAGGCGATGCTGGCGAGACGCCGCAGACGCTTTGAGGCCTTTGGGCAGCAGTCACTTGCTGGCCTGCTCCAAGCAGAGATTCGGATGGCCACTCCAGAGGATGTCCCCCACATCCACAACTTCTTCCAGCCGTTCGTGGATAGGCAGCAGATTCTCCCGCGAAGCGAGGAGGAGATACGCCAGAATCTAGAGCATTTTCTGCTTGCCGTCAGCGTGAAGGATGGTGCACTTATGGGCACAGTAGCCTTGCGCGACTTTGGAGGCGGGCTGTTTGAAATCCGCTCGCTGACGGTTGCCAAGGAGTGTGAAAGACAGGGACTGGGCACGAGGCTCGTCAAAGCCTCGGTTGAGCTTGCAAGGCAGCAAGGTGCGAAGCGTATCTTCACGCTGACCATGCGCCAAGGGCTGTTTCAGCGGTGCGGCTTCAACCAGGTCTGCATCATGCGCTTTCCTGGCAAGGTGCAGGTTGACTGCCTGAACTGCCCGAAGAAGGAACACTGCGATGAAGTCGCTCTGTTGCTGGAGTTGTAGTTAGTTACAAAGGAGTTGGATATGCTGGAAGGCTTCCAAATAGTCGGTCATCGCGGTTTTCGGTCGCAATACCCCGAAAACACGTTGGTTTCGTTCAAGGCGGCGATGGATTGGGGCGTCGATGCCATTGAGTTTGATGTCCATCCCACGCGCGACCGCCGGCTAGTCATCACCCACGACCACACGGTAGAGCGCTGCTCGAATGGCAAGGGCTACGTGCATGATTTCACCTTCGATGAAATCCGCAAGCTGGACTTCGGCGGCTGGAAAGACCCCAAGTTCGCAGGCACTCAGATTCCGACCTTCGAGGAGACGCTGGACTGCATCCTCTCCAAAGACCCCAATTTCTACATCCTCATCGAGCTCAAGGAGGATGACGACGAATGCACGCGGCAGATCTATGACATCTGCCAGAAGCACAACCTCTTCTCCCATTCGCTGTTCCTCTCCTTCCATCCACGCCAGCTTCAGCTGCTGCGCGAGTGGAAGCCAGACGTCTTCCTCCAGGGCTTCCCCTACCGCTACCTCAACAACCCGCCTGGCAAGCTCTACGGCTCCGTCTTCAACAAGATTTGCATCTGGACAAAGGAGGCCACCAATGCGGAAATCGCCGATTTCCATGAGCAGGGTGTCACCATCGATATCTGCCCCGTCGATAACGAAGAGGAGTTCAACAAGGCACTGGCGTTGGACTGCGACTCCATCACCACCAATAACCCTGATGTGATATGGCCGCTGCTCAAGAAGCACGGGCTGAGATAGTTGTTTTGATATTTACTCATAATCTATAACCCCAAACCACAAGGTAAACGATGAAAAAGTTGTTGATTTGCATGGCGTTGGCGACTGTGGTCTCAGCCTTTGCCTCCATCTCTGAAAAGGTTCTCTTCAAGGTAACTGGACCAGACATGAATATTTGGTCCTATGGTCTGGAGAAGACGATTGTCCAGTCGCCAGGCCTCCACAAAGAGCTTGTCATCAAGACCGATTACCTCAAATACGAAAAAGGCGGTCATGAGTGGCCTGCCCTTGTCTTTGACGAACGAATCATCGGCAAGCCGATTTCTCTCAATGAATGGGACAGCTTTGTTCTCACGGTCTTCAACCCCTACGACGACCGCACTGACCTGGGCATCTGCTTCGATGGCGACAAGGGACGTCACTCCTTCCACATCAATCTTCAGCCTAGTGCCTGGAACCACTGGATTTACAAGACATCAGACATTATAGAACGCTGCGGAAGCAAGCTGGTCAAGTTCAACTTCTTCCTGACACGCCCCGAGAAAGTGACAACCTTCTACTTCCAGGAGGCCAAGCTGGTCAAGAACAATCCCCCACCCGAGACCCCCGTCTCCTCCAACTACACGCTGGTGGATTTCGAGGCGGCTGAGCTGCCCGCAGCCATTGAGCTCAACAACGTGAAGGCGGAGCTGACCACCGAGTGGGCGAAGGACGGAAAGCAGTCCGTCAAGCTCACCTACCCGAAGCATGTGGCTGGTGCGCCTGGCTGGCCATCCTTCCAGTTCTGGACGGGAGCGGATGACAAGGTCGGCATCGATTTATCCGCCTTCTCTGGACTGGAGTTCACCCTCCACAGCGGATGCCCGATTGTGACGCCCATCAAGGCATA
>JAFTAC010000218.1 GCA_017458805.1 Victivallales bacterium
GAAGGATGGTCTGGTAGTTCTTCTTGTCGCAGTGGAGGCCGACCTTGTTGCCGCGGGAGCGGGCGGCGAGGGCCTGCTCGGCGGTCGAGTAGATGTCGATGCTGTACTGCTCCATAAAGTCAGCGGGAAGGTATTCCACCAGAAGCCCCTGGTAGATGAAATCGCCGAGGGAGTAGAAAATCGGGAAGCCCTTGTAGAGTTCCATGGGGCGTAGCTGGTGGCAGCCGCCGCCGAAGATGGCAGAGTCTCCCGCATCGATGCAGGCATGGGCGAACTCCTTCAAATAATCGGGAGGATTGACCACGGCCATGTTGTCGGAGTTGTGGCAATGCACCAGCAGGAAGACATAGTCGCATGTCTCCTTGGCGGTGCGGATGGCACCCGTGATGCGAGCCAGGTCCGCCGCATTGCATTTCGTGGAGGGCACGTCCGTATTGGTGGTAAACTTGGTATCACCAAGGAAGAAATACCCCTCGGGATCTGGGGTCATAAAGCCCGTGGCAATGTTCCGCTCACGCGTGAAGTTGATATGGGTCTTGGCGGCGATGGCTTTCAGGGCAGCCATCTCCGCCTCATCGACCTTATAGACGGTGTCGTGGCGCAGGTAGTTCACGCCTGGGCGCGCCTTGAGGAAATGGGTTGCCTTGCCAGCCATAGAAGGCTTGTTGAAGGAGGTATCGACGGCGAATATCGCCGTCTTCATGCCGTTGGCCTCAATGATGGCGGGCTTGGCGGCCTCCTCCAGGCTACGCCCCGTGCCCGAATGGTACATGCCATAGCTTTCCAGCACATCGATGGTGGAGAGCATGCCACCGTAAGAGTAGTCCATGCAATGGTTGTTGGCATTGCCAAAGTAGTGGAAACCGTAGCGGAAGAGCTCCTCGACGTACTTGCTGCGGGTGTTCAGCCATGTACCACCGCTGTACTGGTTGCCGTAGAACTGGAAGTCGGAGAGGTTGGTCTCCAGGTTGGTCATGCGGATGTCGCAGGACTTGATGAACTCCGCGACACTGCCAATCTGCCCTGCATACTCCTCGGGGAAGCGCGCCACAAACAGGGAATCCCCTGTGCCTGTAACGGTCAGTTTTGTCATTTTGCACTCCTAATGCTCTTCTACCCCAAAAAGACGTGGAACGCCTTGGGTGGTTCACCTGTCACCAGATAGAATATCAATGCGATGATGCTCGGACTCAGGGAGCCCATAATTTCTCCCGTAATCATGCCGACCATCAGCGGCTTCAGCTTGTTGTATGTCTTATTTCCGCCAAATTTCAGGACAAGCGACTTGATGACACAGCCCAACAGGAAGGAACCTGCAAAGGCATGCAGGTGGGAGGTGTTCCAGGTGACAAGCAGCAGCGGCGACAAGGGCCACCAAGTGTAGCGGAGCTTCGCAGCCCCCATCAGAAGCACCAGCACAAAGCCGATAATGAAGCACCAGGTGCAAAAGGCGTGGGGCTTCATCTCCAGGAAGCGCGACAGCCCCGTGACGGTTCCCGCCTGCTCCAGCACGCCCTGCGCCTTCAGCTTGTTCATCACCGCCATCGCATTGTTGAAGGTCATGCGCGGCACGGAAACATTCGCCCAGCTGTCATTCGTGGCAAAACCATGGTCATAGTGGAAGTAGAGGGTGATGGGCAGCGCAATGAGCAGCCCCAGCACGATGGCGCAGCCCGCCAGGAACGCCGTCCGCCCGATGGGCTGCTTGTACTTCTGAATCAGCTTCAGGCCGTTGGTGGCGAAGGGCATCATGTTCTCGCGCGGATCGCAGGTGACGATAATGGAAATCATCTGCATCAGGAAAATCATCTTCGGCCCCAGATTCGAGGAGCCGATGATGCCCCAAAGGATGGCGCAGGGAAAGAGTGAAACCTGCACGTGAAACAACCCCGATTCGCAGACAATTCTTGCGATGACCGTGAAGAAGACCACCATCATCAGCGTGTATAGCACCGCCAGCGGCCAGTCTATCCCGACGCGGAAAATCAGCAAACCGACAAACAGCAGGATGAAGAACGTGAACGTGCGCGCCGCCCAGGCAGCCTCCTCGCCGACCTCATCGCTTTTGACGCCGAACATCGCCTTGACCACCTTGCCATAGTAGTACCGCCCTGTGTAGAGCATGACGGCAAAGAGCCCGAAATTGCTGCCGAAGAGCATGAAGGTCTTGGGGCGCGGGGCGGTGTATCCGTCGCCCCCCTCCACGATGCGCTCCAAATTGATGCCGTAGTTCAGCATCATACCATTCAGGGAGGACCAGAGCCACGGCCCCAGGCCGAAGGCCAGCGAGGCATCCGTTGGAATGAAGAAGGCAAAGCCAATGACGGAGTAGAAGATGGCTGGATTCAGCAGACTCCAGGAACTTCCCCCACGATAGACCAACTTGAGCACCTTGTGGAAAGGCCAGAGGCGCAGGCGCGTCTGCACGGGAATCACGTATTCGGGATACCACTGGTAGAGGTAGTTGTTGATGTAGATGGCAAGCACGTAGGCGAAGCCTATCCAGAAGAGGCGGTTGTGGAAGATGGCGGTACGACCGTTCTCGTCTGGCATCAGTGCGTTCGCGTACATGGCGATGGGGTATTGGAGATGCTCGTGCTCGCACCACTGACGATGGATGATGACTGCCAGCGCCAGGCACGCGAAGAGAATGCTCAAGATGATGGGCAGCCAGAAAAGCAGCGGCTTCTGCCACGCCCCCCAGGGGATCTCCGATAATTCGACATGCTTGCTTCCCTCGGAAAGCCCCTGAATCATGCCCCCCAGCACGGTGTCCTCGTTGGTGGAGATGTCCGCCAACATCCCATCAGGCACGAGGGAGAGGACATTATTCGCCCGCCACGAGGTGATGGTCTTGTTGTAGTGGTAGGGCAGCACCAGCGTCGGGAAGAAGGTACGCAGCAGCCCCGAACCAGGCAGGCAGCAGGGCACCAGCGTAATCAGCATCACGACGGAGAGCTCCGCCGCCTTCAGGCGGAAACGCCCCAAGAGCGGGTTCACGCATGCCGTGAAGATAAAAAGCAGACCATACACAAACACAGGCATATAGTTGCCCACCAGATGCGTCTGGTTGAGCACGTGGTCGTTGAAGAAACAAAGACCACAGATGATGGCGGCTCCGAGAAAGCCGAATATGACTGAACGTTTGGACATGATGAACGAAACTAATCCTTATCCTTCTGGTCTGCAAGCGCGTTACGCAGCTGTATGTTTTCCTTTGTAAGCTCCTGTATCCAGAGTTTCTGCCGTACGGCGTGCTCCTCCAGCAACTTCAGGCGCAACGACGTCTCGTCGGAGATGTTCTCCCCCAGGCGGCGGTTTATGGCGATGGAGATTCTGCGCTCCAGCCGCTGAATCCACTCTTCCACCTCGTCGATGTCGTTGTCGGAGAGGCCCTTGGCGGTGAGAAGATACTGCTTCAGATGCCAGACGGCCAGCATCGCCTTGTCTGGCTCCTTGTCGCACAATACGGCAAGATAGTAGTGTGCCCGCGGGGTGTTGTCGGCGTCAAGCACCGCCTGCATCAGGTGGCGTTCCGCCTCCTCGGGATTGGACTCCATCATCTCGACCCCTGCCTTGAAGTGGGACTGCCCTATCTTACCGCAGGCGGAAAAGAGAACGCACAATGCGCAGATGCACAACAACTCTCTCATAGTTTGGACCTTACATAGTTCAAAACACTCGGCCTGGCACAGACGAAGGTGTCCTTGAGCGCCCAGCACGTATCGGATGCCACATCCAAATCAAAAACCTGCTCCGCCGCAACGTTCTCCGTCATGAACGCGCCGTTTAGGAGCTGTTGCTGGAAGCCGAGGCGGCAGAGCATGGGCAGAACGCCCGCAATGTCCCACAGCTTCACATGGCCGATGTAGGCGATGGCGTTGCCCGTGAGCAGGCAGGAGAGGGAATGCACCGCCGAACCAGGCGTCAGCACGGGGTTCTTGAAGGGCACCAGGTTGTTGCGCGTGAAGCGCTGGCCAAGCGTGATCATGCGCCCAGGGTCCCAGCCGTCTGCTGGTTGCGGCAAGACATGCCACTCCCACTCATCCACAGGAGCCGTGATGTTTGTGGCCATCATCACGTTGTCACCCTTTGTCAGGAAGCACTGCCCCAAATCAGGCAGCGCAATGGCGCCGTCCCGCAGGACACCGGTATCCATATAGCCAATGGAGATGCCCCACAGGGGCAGGTGATGCGCAAAGGGGGCCGTGCCGTCAATGGGGTCCACCACCCAGGTCCGCCCGTTGAGAGCCGCCTGGACATACTCCTTCAAGCGACGCACATCCTCCTCGCCCTTGCCTTTGGCGTCAAGGCTCTCCTCGCCCAGAAAGCACTCCCCGCCGTCCGTGAGCCGTTCGCGCAGGAACGCCTCGTTGGCGGGGTCAATCTGCGTCACCAGACTTCCGTCGTGCTTCAGCTGCCAGCCCGTGCCGCCAATGACATCATTCACGTCGTCTCCGCGCATGGAGCGAATCAACTCCATGCTCTGCTTCAGCACAGCCGCAACAGCGTCAAAATCATACTTCATTTCTCCGCCTCCTGATGGCCGCTAATCAAAAAGCCTGTTTCTGGGGAAGGTTTTCATCCCGCCATAGTCCAGCCCCAGCTTTTCGCAAACCGCCTGCCAGCGCGCCGGCATATCCTCCTCGATGATGCAAGGCCTCCATCCCAGCTTGAAGTAGATGGAAAGCGCAGGGATGCGCCAGTCGTCCGTGGAAAGGGCTGCGGAGAGATAGCGGTTGTCCCGCAGGCACAACATGGCGGAAACCACCGCCAGCCGCCCCAGCCCCTTTCCGCGGAACTCCTCCGAAGCCATAACCCAGCCCAGCGTCCCCACCTCGCGATGCAAGGGATAGTCCGTCGTTTCCGCAGAGGCACTGGCGACCAGCCGTCCACTGGCCAGATGCTCCACCACGCGCACGCCGTTGGGACACGCCTTCACGCAAAGCGCAGCCAGCCTTTCTGGCGTCCATTCAGAGAAACCGCTCTCCAGGCGCAGTTTCAGGTAGTTCTCCGTGTCCTTCTCAAGTGAAAGTGTGCGAAGGACAAAGCCTTCAGGCACTTCGGGAAGCAGCGGCCTTGGATAGGCGACTGCGTCATATATCATCTTCAGTTGTGTCATTGCAATGTTTCTCCCAGCCATTCAAGTTCATAGACGACACGCACAGGCCCCGTCTGCACGATGTTCCAGTTGTCGTCAATCTCCACTTTCAGCACGCCGCCAGGGGCATGGACTGCGATGGGGGAATCGCAATAGCCAAGCCGCTTGGCTACTGCCGCAGCAGCACTGGAGCTGCTGCCCGAGGCCAGCGTGTACCCTGCCCCGCGTTCCCAGATGCTGATGAAGATGTCATGTCGTCCCAGCACTTTGAGGAACTGCACATTCGTGCGATGCGGGAAGAGCGGAGCCGTCTCCAGACCAGGTCCGTAGCGACGCGCCACCTGCTCGGGATTCGCCTCGTCCACCTCCTTGTCAAGGACGATGCAGTGGGGATTGCCGACCGTCGCGCAGCAGACCGTGAAATCGTCGCCGCCGACCGTCACCTTGCATGTTTTGTCCTCGGCCTTCTGGAAGGGGAAGTCGGGGCTGGTGAAACGCACGCCCCCCATATCGACGCGGATGCCATCCTGCGGGTCTAGCACGGTCGCCGTCACCTTTCCGCCAAGAGTCAGCATGGAGAAGGGCTCGTTCAGGCGCGCCAGCCCGCAGTCGTACAGGTAGCGTGTGAAAATGCGCAGGCCGTTGCCGCTCTTCTCCGCCTCGGAACCATCGGGGTTCAGGATGCGCAGAGCGCAGAGGCATCCAGCCGCATCGCCTGCCGAAACACCACTCTTGACCCGTATATCCTCAAAATCAGGCGAACCAGGCAGGAACGGCCCCGTCAGAATGCCATCGGAGCCCGCGCCATAGTGCGCCGAGCAGACCAGCTGAATGGCGGCCTCCGACAACGGCTCCGTCAACTCGCTGGCGTCAATGACCAGGTAGTCATTCCCAAGTCCATGGTATTTCTTCATTTTCATGCGCTAACCCTCGGAACAAAAACATATTCAAATAATCCCTCCTCAAAGCATTTGCAAAACCACCATGGCTTTACAGGATAACCATTATTTCAATGATACCACAGAGTTTCGCACATACCTCTATAGTAATATAATCGTTTAACTTTATTGTGCCAACTCGTTTCGAATAAACAACAGGAGAGTACTCTTATATTTTTTGAATAGTGCTTTGGAAATAGCTCTGTTCCCAAAGAGGATAGTTTACGGAAGCGACAGTGCCCGTAGGACTCAACTATGCGTGCCCCCCACGCGAGCACCAGAAAGGGCACGCAACGTGGGGGAGAGTTCCACCTGAACTTAGCACCCGCAGGAGCGCAACAGAAAACGTTACCATTACCAACACTCTTGAAGGAACATAGCTTATACGTTTTTTATTGAACCGTTATGTTCCTCATGAGGCAGTTTACAAAGGCATGATAATACACAAAACCATAGTGCATAGCAGCTATGAAACATGCGAGTGCATCCACCACCGAAGCACGTACATCGTACAGCTGCTCAAACGCGAAATACACAGAGAAGCGTGCGCCAGAGCCAAGTTCCGCCACACGCCATCTCCTCCAGCTATGCCAACATTCCCTTATCCTCGAAAATCTTATGGCTTGAGAAGTCGTCAAATGCACCTGCGGCAAGCAGCCCCTGGTAGGTATCGCTGTCGTCATCGCCGAACTTCAGGGTGACATCTACGACGCCAGAGACAGTGACCGACTTGTTACCGTCCGTGTAGGTAAGGGTATTCTTGTTCCAGTTATCTTTGCTTCCCTTGTCGAACCAGAGCGTCAGTTTGCTTCCTGAAAGCTGTTCAACGGAGTCATGTCCCCAATCGCCGCCAAAGCACACGATGTCGTCTCCACCGCCGCCATGAAGCGTGTCGTCGCCTGCACCACCGACCAGGACATCGTTGCCAGATGCACCGACAATACAGTCATTTCCGTCGTCGCCGAAGAGGAAGTTATTGCCCTTGTTAGTCCAAATGACGTCATCGCCGTCACCGCCGCGCACGGTCATGCCATCGCCTGAATATGCAAACTGCTGACTGGTCAAGTCAATCACATCGTCTCCTGCGCCAGCCAGGATTTCACCAATCCGCGAAATGCGCGCCTGTGCCTCAAAGCCATCGGGGAAGGCGGAGAATACATCGTCCAGGCAAAGCGCATCGCCATTGGCGTCATCTGAAAGCAACAAAACAGAGGGAGCAGCCCCGCCAGCGAAAATGTCCTGAACACGGTTTTTGGCCTCCAGCGAAACAGTCTCGTTTGTACCCTTCCATGCCCCCACACCGACGTTTCGGGCTACAAATCCAGCCCCCCATGTCGAGGAGCTTTGCGCGAACATAACGTCCATGGCTGCATCACCATTGGCCTGGACACGTTCCGAGACGGAGGTCCTTGCCACCCCCTGTACACTGGAAATGACGGAGGCAGCATCGTCCTCGACATTCAGCACCTGAACCGTATAGCTCTTCCCTGGCAAATTGTGCAATCCAACCTTTTCACCATCAACCGTCAGGCAGAAGATACCGTTACCCTGCCCCAGAGCAAGCCGCCCCCTTCCATCCTCCGAGTTCCAAGTTATCTTTTCAGGTGAAGCCGATATAATCACTGGCGGCATGAGCTGCAACGCCACGGAGAGCACCAGTGCCTTGTTCTGAACATAAAGCGTGTAGGTGTTCTTCCCGATGATGACAGCCTGGCCATCCGCTGCAAGCGTTCCAAGCTGTGTCCCTTCATTATCCTTGACGGTGATGGTGCCAGAGAAAATGCCAGCATTGTCAGCCAACACATAATCGCCAGCCTTCTGTGTTGCATCGGTCGTTACGCTGAAACCAGCTGTTCCGCTGAAATAGGAGAAGCCGTTGACCCATGCAGCAAAGTCGGTGGCGGCATGACCGGCAAGCGTGAATCTAAGCTCGCTGCCTTCACTCATGGAAACGCGCCCCGTGGCGGTAAGGCCATCGACGACCAGAAGCCCGCCGCCGCTGACAGTCTGACCAGCCAGCTGCGTGCCTTCATGGCAGACCATCGTGCCACCACTGGAGACGGTTCCGCTGGTGACATTCGTGCTGGTGAGATTGGCGACGCCGCCGTCCGCCACCTGAAGCCGCCACTCGCTACTGGAGCTGACATTGTAGAGACCCTTGGAGGTCACTGAATTGCCAGAACCACTCGCATAGCACTCCCCCATGCCATTGCGGTTCACAATCCCGTCGCCTAGCGCCAGGCCATGCAATCCCAAGCCGCTCATGTTGACGACTCCGCCTGAAATGGCGCATCCGCCGAAGGAGGCTCCGGAGGAGAAGGTGGCCATTGCCCCCGAGAAAACCGTGAAATTCGATGTATATGAGCTGGACTTCGCCTCAAGCATGGCGCCGGAATGAAGCCGTGCGTCATACGCCCTTCCACCGCCTTCCAGAACAACCGTATTATGGAAGTCGGCGTCCTCCAGTGTCCCAGGCCAGCCGCCTGTACCGCTTACAACCACATTCGCCCCCTGGCTGGCCACCAGGCCGCTGACCAACCCGCCCGAGCCGATGGACAAAACAGTCCCTGATTCCAGCATCAACCCGGAAACGGTCCCATGGGGGATGGAGACGCTCCCGCCGGCTTTCACGTGTATGTCATACGCGCTTCCCCGGCTCATGACATGCATGCTCCCATTGGAATGTATGACGCTGGAGGAAACAATTCCCCCTGAATCATTTAGAATTCCATGTACTTGAGCATAGGCCACGACCGCGCCAAGACCGCCGACCTCTTGTGTGCCCCCTGCCTCCACGACTGCCGAAATGGACTTGCCATACCAATTTACACGCTCGGTTCCACCAGCCAATATACGAGTGTCCGAGGCGACGGAACTGTTGCCTGAAAGCAGCTGCAGGCCGCCGGAATGAATGGTTGCCTCCAAGGCGGAGCCGGCAGTGTTGAGTTGAGTGCCGCCCGCCAGGATCTCGGTCCGCTCCGCCAAGCCAAATGAGTTGAGCCTCAAAACACCTCCATTGGAGATTACCGTATTCCTCACAATCGCCTGCTCGGTGGCGGACATGTTGCCAACCGTCACGAGACCGCCAGACTGCACAAGCAGCGCCTCCCCCCGGGCCCCTGCTGAAAAACTGATGCATCCGCCGTCAACCAACGTACCGGAGGCGGAGGCACCGGTACGCAATGACACATTTCCATGATGCAGCGTGGAAGCTGACATGCCCAGAACCACTCCGCCTTTCAGAAAGGAGCCGTTGTTCAGATAAGCGTATGCATTCCCATATCTTCCAGCGTCATCATACCACCAGTTGAATGTCATATTTTCCAGAGTTGCAGAAGACGCATAAAATGAGCCAGTGCAATCAAGTCCGCTCACCAGCCCTGTTGCCACAAGTCCGCTTTCCAGCCTTTCAATGTAGGCGCCATCCGTATGAATATACAAACTAGCCGTGCCTGCCCAGGTGCCATAGAATGCCCCCGAATCCAAATAAAGGTCATCAATGACGCCATCGGTGTTGACGTGCCCACTGCTTCCCACATGAACGTTTCGAGCACTGCCTCCACTATGGATGGATAGACAGCCGTAGTTGGAACGATGGTCAATGTTTCCAGCGGAATCCTTGACGCTATAGGTGACACCTAACACATTGACATTTTCTGCGTATGTGCCTGATTCAACACTCAAGGTACCAGCGATGATGGTAACATTTTCCGCTCTATCATCCATGTCCTTGTATGTCGAAAGAGTTTTAGACCTGGAGTACCAGTATCCACTGCTATATGCACCTATGACACCTGAAAAAACACCTGACATAATATCTTGCCTCCGTAAAGTTTTACTTCCTTATTCCGCTTTCCATGGACGGGACACTAGAGCTTTGAGTAGAGTGAATCCAGAAAAGAAGAGACTTGCTCGGCCCCTTGCCTCAGGTATGGCACAATGGATGCATCATGGTCGAGGGGCATGCGCAACTTGTAGATTGCAATCCCAATGGCGGCCATGAGGATGCCATAAATGAGGAAGACCGTGATTCTGGCGGCAAGGGGGGCAGGACGTGCATAGAGAGAAAAGAGAAGAAAGACGAATGGAATGCAAAGCGAAGCGATGAGGACATAGTCTTCAAAGAACAAATGGACAAGGCACAGGAGAATCGGGTAGGCCAGGGCGAAGCCACTGGCCATCATTGCCC
>JAFTAC010000219.1 GCA_017458805.1 Victivallales bacterium
ACCAAGCACTACACACATATATCCAAAGAAGCAAAACAGAAGGCCATTGATTCACTTCCCAAGTTGAACGACAATTCGGAAATGACGCTTGAGAGCAAAAGAAAAGTAGTCGAGAGATTCCTTGCAAGTGCATCACAAGAGCAACTAGATTCACTCATAGCGTGTATAGGTGGCTTTGGGAAAAAGGATGAGTAACAGGCATTTTGAATCTATAAAAAACTCTTTTCTGTGATTTTTGAAAAAACACACTTTATTAAATTGACAAATGTGAAATAATCACATATATTATTACAAAATAAACGGAGGATAGTATGCTTTTGCGTTTTATATGTGAAAATTTCAAGTCTTTTAGGGATGAAACAGAGTTCAGCATGGCCGCGAGCAAAATCACCCGCCATGCAGGGCATGTCGCGCTTTGTAACGGTAAAAGGATATTGCGCGGCGCATTCATATTCGGGGCAAACGCTGGTGGAAAGTCCAATTTCGTGAAAGCCATAGACTTCGCAAGACGTGTCGTTGTCGATGGCCTGGAGAGGACTAATTGCGACCGTATGAACTTTCTTCTGTCGCCTTCAGGCAAGGAAAACAAGGTTGGCAGGTTCCAGTTTGATATTTTCACGAACGGCAGATTCTATTCGTATGGTTTTGCCATTGACTATTCTGCCGTCGAGATTGTCGGTGAATGGCTTGTCTCCATGGAGACTCCATCAAACGAAACCTATCTCTTTTCAAGGATGAAAGATGAAACAGGCAATACTGTGATTGAAACCGACTACAATTATCAGGGAGAGGAGAAGAAAAGGTTTGACGTTTACAAGGAGGACATTAAGAAAAGCGGGATGAGACGGACTCTTTTCCTCTCCGATGTCGCCAAGCGGAGTTCCAACGCAGAGGACTTCTCAAGCAGATTCCTTGATGTTTTCCTATGGTTCCAGAGGCTTCTTGTGCTTTTTCCAGAAACTCGCTTCAATGGTATTCCGTCATTTGTCCACGACGACAGCAGCAGATTGCAGTATTCAGAATGGCTGAATCATTTCGATACGGGAATCGACTCATTGCTGGCGCAGGATGTCAGCATTGACAAATGCTGGGAATATATACCCTCTGACATAAGGGAGAATGTCAAGACAGACATATTCAGGATGCTCTCGCTTAATCAGGAGCCTTCGGCCATTGCGTTGAATTGCAGAGGTTCGTATTATTGCTTCTACACCACAAGCGAAGGAATCAAGGTCAAGAAGATAGTGGCTGTCCATGGAAGAAACGACATCCCGTTTGAACGCGAAGACGAATCCGATGGCACACAGAGGTTGTTCGACTTGCTGCCGTTCATTCCGCTTCTCAGAAAGAACGGTGTCGCGATTATTGATGAACTAGACCGCAGTCTTCATACCAAGGCGACGCTGGAGTTCATTCGTCTCTTCTATGGAGATGAAGCCAACTCCAATTCTCAGCTGATAGCAACGACGCACGACGGCGAGCTGCTTGACCTTGATCATGTCAGGCAGGATGAGATATGGTTTGTCGAAAGAAACAACGAGAAATGCTCCTCACTCTATTCGCTGTCAAAGTTCAAGACCAGATTCGACAAGGACATAAAGAAGGACTACCTTCTTGGTCGTTATGGTGCGCTGCCTATTTTCGGGGAGATTCAGGATGCAGGGGGAGGAGAAGAATGATAGCGAATAAGTACAGGCTCGCCGCTGCCAAAAGCATGTTCGAGCGTCCTCAAGGCGAAGATTCTCTGGAGCCAAAACGCATTGTATTTCTGTCAACAGAGGGTTTTCTGACGGAACGCTGTTACTTTAGGAATCTGGACTATTATCTGCGGCAAAACAAGTCGCAAGTCCAGATTCATGTACTCTGTCACCGTAACGATGGACGGAGTTCACCACGCCAAGTTCTGGATTTGCTTAGCGAATGCAAGGAGATACAGGAGAAGGGCGTTCTTCCGTTCGACGCGATGAACGAGATACAAAAGCACTTTGAAGAAGAGGAAATAGATAAGATACTCAGCAATGACTCCTCTATTCCCCAAGAAAGGCGAAAGTTGTTCAGGACGATGCTGTTGAAACTCGGTATAGACTACGACTACCGCTGTTTTCTCAAAGACCGCGATGAACACTCCGACACCTTTGCAGTCGTGCTGGACAGAGACCAGAAATCACACGAAATGGAAGAACTTGAATATGTCTGGTCGAAATGCAAGGAACATGGGTTTGGCTTCTATATCACGAATCCATGCTTTGAATTCTGGCTTTTCCTGCATCTCTGGGACGGCACGCCATTGCCCGAAGATGAAAGAGAAAAGATGTTGGACAATCCCAAAGTCTCAAATCAGCATACTTATATGAGCAGGTTGCTTGGAGAGATGGTCCACCATGCAAAGAAAATTGGCAAGGAAGACTTCGGCAAATACTATTATGGCAACATTCGGAAGGCCATTGTCAATTCATCATCCTTTGCGACAGAAATAACTTCTATCCTTGTCGAGTTGGGGACTAATCTTGGAGACCTCCTTTCTTATTGCCTTGACTCACAGTAGCCATGAAAACCTTGACCAGTGCAGCAACAAGTAACTAACTCAGTATAGTTCAATGATTTTCGCATATATATTGCTCCTTTGAAAGTGACGTAGATTCGCTTTCACGATTCAATCCGTTCAAGCCCATCGTCGCAATTATGCGGCGGTGGGCTTTTTGCATTTTATTTCTACGTTCAACCCTAAACCCAAAGGAGTTACAACAATGAAAATCACAGTCCTAAAATCCACCGTCGAATCGGCACTCACGCCCATCCTGAAGATGGTCTCGTGCTCAAAGGTGCCTATCGACTTCCACCCCACTCTCACATTCAAATCCGACAAGCACAGCGTATGGCTCAGATGCGCACTCATGGACAACCTGCTTGAGTCCGCAATGCCGGATGCAGTCTGCGATGACAAGAACGCCTCATTCGACGTCAATCTTGAGACGTTCAAGGAGATGGTCGCAAAGCCGACGGGAACGCGCCTCTCCATCGAGCAGGATACAGCACACGTCAGAATCAGCCTTGACGACAGGTTCATCGGCTCTCTTGTGCCAATGAAGAGCAAGGAGGTCAGCCTGTTCGAGATGCCAAAGGAGAACGATTTGACAATCCTACCTACCAACTTCGCGAACTTCCTGATTCAGGCGTTCAGCTGCACAGGAGACGGAAAGGACAGGCTGGTCCTGTCGGGAGTCAATGTCTCGTCCAAGGGCATAGCCGCAACCGACGGAAAGCAGCTCTTCCATCTGCCTCTGCCACTTCAACTAAAATCAGATGTAACAATCCCTCCGTCCAGATGCTATGCGGCACTGAAAGGAATGCGCTGGTTCAGCCTTGCGCACTGGAGGAACGTCTATGGCAATTCGATGTTCGCCATAGTCGGAGAAGGCTTCAGGTATGTCGCCAAGGCCATCGACGGCACATATCCTAACTACCATCAGGTCATCTCCGCATCGGAGAACGGCGACGTCACCTTCACGCTGACGCCAGACGGAGCCAAGAGCCTTTCAGCGTTCATCAACGACGACAAGAACGACGCCTTCTTCGATTTGACCGTCTATCCTGACAAAATCGAACTCAGACACGAATACGACGTCACGAGAAAAGGGACTTTCGGGGCAGTCTCCAGGAGTGTGAACCTGCCCTGCAAAGTCAGCCTCAACATCCGCTTCCTGAGACAGTTCCTCAAAATGGGATTCATGTCAATGTCGCTTTCGTCCAAGTCGCCAAGCCCGCTTATATCAACATCGGGAGTGGGCAAGTATTTGTTCATGCCTTGTGGTTCGGCAAATCGAAACTCGGCATCAGCTCCGACACAGGCGGCGACATCGGCACCGCCCCCAGCGCCCAGTCCAAAGCCGTCCGTAAATCCTGCAACCATTTCAAACACAACAAACAACAAAGCAATTCAAACATTGTCAACCAACAATCAAAAGGAGAAACAGACCATGACACAGACCATCACCGCACCGACCGCCATCAGACCGACCGCAACCTTCAACGCGCCTGCACCGACAGTCAATCCGACAACCGCTCCAGTCAATCCGCTTGAGGAGACGCTTTCAAGCATCGCAGCCATGCGCGAGCAGTTGTCGAATCTTGAGGCCCGTCTAATGGAGGCTGGACGAAAGATAAAGGCTGCCCTCGTTGAACAGAAGTTGAAAGAACGCCAGTACGCAGATGCCAACCGCAAACTGGAGCGCATCCGTCTCGCTGTCTGAGCGGCGACAAAACCAGAACTGACACAATCCCGCCCCTGTCCAGACGGACGAGGCGGAATTTCGTGTTTGGAGAAAAACGCAAATGTCCGAATACCAGATTGTAATAGAGGACACAGTAGTCGATGACTTCACCGTGGAGGCCAACTCGCCAGAGGAGGCGCAGTCCATAGCCGAACAGATGTACCATGACGGCAGGATTGTCCTTGAAAGCGGCGAGGTGCAGGAGAAGCGCATCGCGGTCAATGGCGACGACTGCGAGAACATCATCGACTTCCATCAATTCTAGCCATGACCACACAAGCACAAAAAGGAGATTAAACATGCTCAAACTCAACGCATCCTACTCGAAGAAGGTTCCAGCCGAAAGCGAATACTCAAGCCAGTCCTACCACTGCTCCATAGAAAGCGAACTGCCAGACGGCCTGAACGCCCAGCAGTTGCAGGCAAAGGTGCATGAGGCGTTCGACTTTGTCAGGAACTCGGTCGAGGCCGAAATCCACAACAGCGCACAGGCTCCGCAGATGCCGCCACAACAGCAGATGCCCCCGCAACAGCAGACGCCTGTCCAGCAGACGCCTCCGCAGCAGCCTGCGCCACAGGCATACTCGGCGCCCCAGCCGCAGCCTGTCCAGCAGCAGTACTACGACCCCCAGGCGAACTACCAGCAGTACCAGCCGCCCGCTCCGCAGTACCAGCAGAATCATGGCAGGCAGTCCCGCAACGCCAACGTCGCCGCATCGCCGAAGCAGGTCAACTACCTCCTGAGCCTTGCGAAACGTGC
>JAFTAC010000220.1 GCA_017458805.1 Victivallales bacterium
GCGCACCAGGGCCAGCGCACCAGGGCCAGCGCACCAGGGCCAGCGCACCAGGGCCAGAGCGCACCAGGGCCAGCGCGCTCCCGAGCTAGCGCGCCCAAGTCCCCATGGGGCGTTCTTGTTATCTCAACCGAATCACAATAAAATTGAAGATGGATATGGTGTTTTCGCCACTTGTCGAAGGAGCTTCACGATTGCCCGTATGGAGGGGGATTGAGGCCATGGTGCCGAGGGCCAGCAGGGTAGCAAGGAGATAGCTGCCGCCATAGCTCAAGAGGGGGAGGGGCAGGCCCATGATGGGGATGAGACGGGTCGTCATCGCCAGGTTGATGGCGATGTGGGTGAAGAGGAGCATGGAGAGTCCGTTGCAGAGGGCGCTCCCCGTCTTGTCCTCCGCACACGCCGACCAATGGAGGGTGATGGCAAGCAGAAGCGCATACAGGCCGACGACGGGCAGGCAGCCGAAAAGGAAGCCCATCTCCTCGCAGATGACGGCGAAGATAAAATCGGTGGGGGCGACGGTGCGTGGCAGGAAGCCAAGGTTTTTCATGGTCCCCTGGAGGTAGCCCTTTCCGTAGGGGCCGCCGCTGGCGATGGTGACGATGGACTGCCGTTCGTTCCATTCGCCCCGTGGCGTCAAATAATTGTGGATGCGCTTGATGTGATAGTCGCGGAGACCTATGCTGTTGAGGGCAGGGGAGGTGGTGATTCTCTCGACATACGGCGTGCCTGCATCGGAGCGCAACCAGGTGATTCCAGCGGTGAAGAGGCAAATCACAAGGAAAAGCAGTGCAAAAAGCAACGCGATGAAACGCCGCGAGGTCCACCTCAAAAGATAGAGTGCAGCTATCGCGGGAAACAGGGAGAAGGCGTTGCCGTAGGATGGCTCCAGCAGGATGAGAAACGCGGGGGGTATCACCAGCAGGAAACAGCAGCCAGCCGATTTCAGCCAGCTTTTCTCCGTGCCCACAAGCCATGCGCAGAGCATGATGGCGAAGAGTTTGGCGAACTCGGCTGGCTGGAGGGTCATGAAGCCCAGGTTCAACCAGCGCCTCGCCCCGCCGATGCGCTGGCCGAGGAAAAGCACCACCACCAGCAGCAGAAGACTAATGGCGTAACCTCCGCAAACGAAGAAAAACCAGCTTCTGCTGCGGTAGTCCCAGCGGGCGACCAGTACTGCCAGCACTGCGCCAATGGCGAAGAAGACGGTTTGCCGCGTCCAGTTTTCACGGACAGGGAAATCATCACCGATGTAGCCCGTGCTGTAGATGAAAAACAGCCCGTAGAGTGCCAGCGCAAGCACTGCGCTGGCTGCGAGGAAGATACTCCCAATATGGTACTTGCCCTCTTGCATGAGCGGCTATTTGCCGATTGGCGGGAAATAGGTGACAAGATGGGAGATGGCATCGTATTCGCCGATGTAGAGCTCGCCGTCCAGTCCCGTGATCATCGTGTCGGCTCGGTGGATGATCCAGGTGTTGGGGATTTTCGCGCGCATGATGCCCTTGTCGGAGAGTTCGCCCGTGTCAGGCTGGTAGGTGAAGAGGTGCGAGAGGTCCTTGTCGCGTCCTGCAATGCCCCAGAGGAGTCCGTCCTTGCCCAGGGTCATGGCGCGGATTTGCCCCTCGCCCGTTGGTTTGCCAAGGTTGACAAGGGTGTTTTCCTTCAGATTCAGGCGGAAGAGGTAGCCGTCCGCATGGGTGCCGCCGTAGAAAAGGCCGTCACCTGCTGACGCAAGCGCATCGAGGCAATTGAGGTATTCGCGTCCAGGCGAGCAGGGGACCTTGAGTCCCGTCTCCTGGAAGGTGTCGCTGGCGACGTCATAGCGGATGATGTAGCCATGATGGCCCGAGAAGTAGATGCCTTCGCCGTATGCGAAGAGGATTTTGGAGAGGTTGGGCGGCTCCTGAATCAGCGACCTGAAGATGTGGTGCGAGCGCAACTCCTTGGTTTCCAGGTTGTAGATGAAGAAGACTCCGCCTGGCTTCGTAAGGCCGTAGAGGCAGCCGCCTTTGGCAGTGAGAGCGTAGATGCCCTCGTTTGCGCCCAACGAGGCGAGGTTGAGGCGGCAGTCGTTGATCTCTTTCATCGCACCCCGAGGCATGGGGCTGTACTCCATGAACTCGCCTCGGTCGCAGTTCGCCATCTCCATGTAGGTGGTGCGGCAGGCAGGCACGTCGTACATGTACAGCCCGCCTGGAGCAGAGGGATTGCATGTGCCGAAGTAGAGCTTGCCGTCCTCCGCCTGGGTCATGGCGTGGCAGATGTCGCCGTCGTTGCCGAAGGTGCTCATGCTGCGGAAGAGGTCAACGGAGGAGACGTAGGAGAAGAAGTGTGGCTTTGCGCCGCAGGTCGTCCCCAACACAACTCCGCTGATAGGGTCCTGGAAGAGGGCGGATATGGCGCCCTCGCCGCGCGGGATGACGGGGTACATGCCGCCACGCCCCTGCTCGCGGAAGACGAAAGTCCCGCGAGAGACAAAGACAGCGTTGTCCTGACGGGTGACGCGATGGTAGAGCGGTGGCACCCACTTGTCGGGCTTGGCTGGCGGCGGGTTGCGGTATTTGTCGTAACCATCTGGAAGCGGGAGGTTTTTGCCATCTGGACTGTAGATGTACATTGCAGTGATGCCGCCGAGGGTCGGGTTGCCGCCGAAGTAGATGGAGCCGTCGCGGGAGGCGCAGATGGAGCATGCACCGCCGAACTTTGGAAAGCCCTCTGCAGCGAGAACGCCAAGGTTGCGCTTTTCTCCGCTTTCAATGTCGATGGAGAAGAGGCGTGGCCATTCCGTGCGGGTAACGTAGTCGTTGCCAGGCACGTAGAGCTTGTTGTCCTTGCCGACGGCCATCATGCGCGGGAAGAACTTGCCGATGGGATGCTCCGTGGGGGATTCCTCCTCGATGCCGAGCAGGCCGTAGTCGCGCAGACGCCCGTATTTGCCGTAGAGCGGGTCGAACTCGAAGGTGTGCATCGTGGTCCAGACAGAGCCGTAGAGCTTGGTGCCGTCGTTGCCAGGGACAAGGTTGAAGATGCCGCATGACTCGTTGGTGCTCCATGGTGCGCGCGGCGTATAAAGCGGCAGTTTTTCCATCGTGCCAGTCTCGGGGGTGTAGCGGAGGAAGAAGCCCTGGCTGTCGGTCGTATAGACCCTGCCGTCGGCGGGGCAGTAGCATGGCCCCAGCCAGTCGTGTTCGGAGATGCGCCCGATGTCCTTGATTTCACCAGTCTTAAGACTGACGACGTGGAAGTGGCAGGTGAGGAAGCTGGTCATATAGACCTCCTCCCGCTCTGGGTTGTAGGTCATCCAACGGGCTCCGCCCTTGGGCATCACGACGCCGAAGTCCTCGGCGTGATTGGTTTTCGGGTCGTAGATGATGAGGTGGGAGCCGAGGTAGCAGCGGTCGGGGTCGTTGTAGATGTGCCAGTAGTGGTAGGCGTCCTCGTGGAGAGGCGGGGCCGTCATGTGCGTGGAGGCCAGCAGCTTGCCGTCCTTCGCCATGCAGAAGGTGGTGTGGAGCTTGGAGTGGGGCGGGCGGATGTCGTCGGCGGGATGGCGGATGACATCCGCCAGATCGACGAGCGTGGTGAAGGTGCCCTCCTGCTTGTTGTATTTCAGTATCTGCGCATAGCAGCCGTCTTTGCCCGTTTCGCCACACAGGCCGACGTAGAGCGTGCCGTCTGGCGCCTCGATGAGCGAATAGATGACGTCGTGTTTGGGCTTGTCTTCAACGACACGGATGGTGAGATGGGCATTGTCGAGCATGATGTTATCCTTCGTGAAAATATGGGGAATCAAAGACCTTGTTTGCCTAACAGTTTTCCCTAGATGACTTACCCTAGATGACTTAAGCCCTAGAGGACTTAGAGAACCTAGAGGACATAAACCTAGAGGACTTACCCTGGAGGACTTACCCTGGAGGACTTACCCTGGAGGACTTACCCTGGAGGACTTACCCTGGAGGACTTACCCTGGAGGACTTACCCTGGAGGACTTA
>JAFTAC010000027.1 GCA_017458805.1 Victivallales bacterium
CCAAAGTTCCAAATGATTGATTCGGCGTTGGTTGTATCTTTCAACCAGCGTTTCGTCCAGTACACACTCCTTTTGCTCCCCTGTCTCGGCATCGGTGATGGTGACGGCCCCTAAATTGTCAGAGGTTAATGGAAGGGGAAAATCCAGCCGAAGGAGCCATGTCTTCTGCGCCCCATCCTGAATGCGCTTCAAAAATGGCGCAGGTGGAAGCGACCACAAGAAATCGGAGATGACAATACGTATGCCACGGGGCTTGAATCGCCCAGTAAAGGCCTCAATGGTTTCTCCAGGGCTTTGAGGGGCATCCATTGTAATTACCTGCCATTCAAGAGGTTGTTCGGGCTTTTCTTCTTTCTTCCATTCCTCCTTTGCCTGCCAGAGCGCCATTGTGAAGGCTGCATTTGCCCCCGCCTGCGCCAAAAGCGCGGCCAGACCGATGGCAGCTTCACCTTTGCTAGCGGGGAAGGCCATTGATGCGGAGCAGTCCAGGATGATGTCGCAACGCGGCTCCACCTCCTCGTTGAACTGCCTGACCATCAACTGTTCCTGACGCGCAAAGACGCCCCAGTCAAGCCGTCGAATGTCGTCCCCTGGCTGATAGTCTCGATATTCCGCAAACTCAAGTGCGTTTCCAGTCCGTTTGCCGACTTTCTTCCCCTCGAAGCCCGTGAGTTTTGCGGGGGAAACCAACTTAAGCCCTGCTGAACAGGCAAGTGCCTTTATGATAGAAGGTGTATTCATTGCTATTTAATCTCCACAAAGAATATAGTCATATTCGTTGAAATGGCAAGGTGATTCGTTCATTTTCCATTATCCTCATTGATGTCTAACAGAGTGAAGAACATAGCATTTGCAAAAGGTTTATTTCATCATATATTAATGATAGAACGAAAACTATAAGCACATTTAACAAGGCAGATATGATGATTAAACGTACAATTCTACTGGTTCTTCTTGGAACGTTTGTTTTCGGGCAAGGTACTGTCAATCTGTGGAATGATGGCGATTTCGAGGCGAAGGGCGTGCCAGGCGGACGCAGCGGCAACTGTGGCGTGCTGAAATCAGATGTCAAAGTCCACTGGAAGAACTTGGATGAGCGCAAGATTGCGGTGAAGCAGTTTGCAACCTATGAACTATCGGCATACGTGAAAGGGGAAAAAGGAAACGCCTTCGCCTTATATACTTACAACTACAACTGCTATGGCTGGTTCAACGCTGGCACGCCATTGCCTGTCGTCAAGGAGATGAAGGAGTGGACACACGTCTCGCGGCGGATCATTTCCATCCAAGATACGATTGCCGTCATGCCGCTGGCATTTCTAAACGGCGGCCCTGGCGAGGCATACGTCGATGACATGTCCATGGTTGAGGTCGCCTCCCCTAAAGAGACCATCAAGCAGCTGGAAGCCAAGCAGAACAAGACGACTTTCGACCGCCAGGTTCTCATGCGCTGGCATCTGGCACATGACGATGTCCAAGCGGCAAAGGCGGCGATTGATACAAACAACATGCGTGAAATGGCCGAGTTCCACTGCCTTATGGCCAAACGTGCCACATCTGAAAGCGAAAAGCTGGAACATGTCGCAGGGATGTTGGCCGCAGGCTGCTATGATTTTCCAGACGCGCATTTGCGCATGGCTGAATTGATGAAAGGCGTCTCTCTTGATGCATGGATGGATGCGTGCATCAAGGGACTGATGGCTTATAAGGGAAAGAACGCCAAGCATTTGAAGTGCCTTGCAGGCGATATGACTGTATCGGATGGCACTTGGGCGGAAACCACAGCACGCCTAGAGGCATTGCAGAAAAACAGCGACAACATCAAAGCATTTGCCGTAGAGCAGTCCCAATTGCCTGGCCGTGCATGGTTGGCCCAAGCATCGGATAGTGTGGACGCCGCCATCCAGGTCGTCCAGAAAAAACTCGCAGATTACGGCAACTGCCAGATTTCGCTGGCGGGCAAGCCGTTGGTAGAGTGGGTAATTGTGAAGCCTGTAGAAGCAACGCCATCGGAAGCCAAAGCATGTACGGAGTTGCAAATGCGTTTGGAGCGCCAGAGCAAAGTGCTTCTGCCCATTGCGGAAGGCGATGCAACCGACGGCAAGCTGCCGATTTACATCGGGCGCGTACCAGAGGCGAAGCGTGCCGCATGGCCTGTCGATTATGCAAAACTGCGCTTCGATGGCATACACGTGGAGCTGCGCCCAAATGGACTGCTACTTGGAGGTGGACAGCGCGGCGTCCTCTATGCCGTCTATGATTTTCTGGAGGAACAACTGGGCTGGCGATGGTTTGCAGACGACTGCATCATCTTTCCAAAGCAAGGTGCCATCAAGGTTGCTCCACTGAAAAAGACGCACATCCCGCCATTCGACTACCGCCGCACCAGCTACAGGACCATCTGGCAGAAGCCCGAGATGATTGTGCCTTTAAAGCTGAGCGCCATGGACATGGACGTGCCCGAATGGGGCGGCAACTACATCTATCGCGGCTGGGTCCACACCTTCCGCCTGCTTGTTCCAAGTGAAAAATACGCAAAGACACACCCTGAATATTATTCCATGATCCATGGAAAGCGCCTGACCGAACGCACACAGCTCTGCCTCACAAATCCCGAGGTGAAGCGCATCGCCACGAATACGGTGCTCGACTGGCTCCGCAATTCGCAGAAGCTGCCGTTTGCCGTCAGCGTCTCGCAGAACGACTGGCACAACTACTGCACATGTCCCGAATGCACAGCCCTGGCGAAGAAGGAAGGTAGCCAGGCTGGCCCCCTGCTCCACTTTGTCAACGCCATCGCTGCAGAGGTGGAGAAGGAGTTCCCGACGGTGAAAATCGACACGCTGGCCTATCAATATACCCGCCAGGCACCGAAGTTCGTGAAGCCTGCTCACAACGTGATTGTCAGGCTTTGCTCCATCGAGTGCTGCTTCGCGCATGGTCTTGACGAGTGCGAGTTCAACCGCTCATTCGTGAGGGACATCGAAGAGTGGTCGAAGATTGCGCCCTATCTCTCCGTCTGGGACTACACCATCAATTTCGCCCACAGCACACAGCCCTTCCCGAACCTTCGCTCGCTTCAAAAGAACGTGAAGTTCTACCAGAAGTGGGGCGTGCGGGGGCTCTTCGAGCAGGGCAACAACTTCACACTTGGAGGCGAGTTCCAGGACCTGCGCGCCTATCTCATCGCCAAACTCCTCTGGGACAGTGATTTCGATGTCAAAAAGGGCATCCGCGAGTTCACAGACGCCTACTACGGTCCCGCTGCGCCGTACATCCGCGAGTACATCACCTACATGCACGACTGGCTCCGCGCCCCCTCAAGCACCCACGTCCGCATCTATGCGCATCCTTCAACGTATCTCAACGACACTGTGAAACTGTCCATAGCTGATGCCATGTTGAACATGGCAGAGGAAGTTGCGCAAGGAGACGAAACCTTCGCACGCCGTGCCGCCGTAGCGCACATGCCTCTCTGGTACACGCAGTTGCAGTTGAGTACCTCACGCTACACGCTAAAAGGCGACAAGCTGGTGGCAACTACCTCGCTGCCTAGCGCACATAACGGCTATAACAGTGCCTCCATCGCTAAGAAGTTCGGTGATGCGGCAGCGGCTGTCAAGCTGACCGCCATCAAGGAGGGTGGAAACCACGCCCAGTACATCGCATGGCTGAAAGCGAAAGCGCAGAATGGAGGAAAGGAAGTCGAGCTTGTGAAGCTCTCAAACGCCTATGGCAGCGTGACGGTCATACCATCAATGGGCGGGCGCATCTGGAGCTGCAAAAACACCGATGGGCTGGAGATGATGAAGATTTTCGGCAACGACCAGAAAGGTTATTCACCGTTGATGGACGGCTACGAAGAGTACAGCTCCGAGCAATACCAGTCGGCAGGCTGGCAGGA
>JAFTAC010000221.1 GCA_017458805.1 Victivallales bacterium
GAGGTTCTAGAGGTTCTAGAGGTTCTATTTCTCCTTCGGTCCGTGCCAGACGTTTTTGGCGTCCTTGGTCCACTCTGCATCAGCGATGTCAATGGCGTTGGTCTGCCAGCCGGCGTTGATGCGTGCGTTGGTGGCGTCCCAGTCGCGGATGCCGCTCAAGGAGTCGGGGGCTTCCACGTTGCAGGCGCCGACGGCGGCTGCGAAGAGGCCAGCCTCCTCGAAGGGGAGGCCGCGCAGCATGGCGGTCAGGAAGCCGCCGATGCTGGAGTCGCCTGCGCCAGTCGCGCCCATGAACTTGTCTGGCTTGAAGCAGGGGAAGATTTCCTGCTTGTCGGCCCATGCCTCCAGATTTTCAGGCGCACCCTTGCCCATCTTTGCGAGGCGTTCCTTGGAGGCGGTGGTGATGAACATGCCGCGCGAACCCATCTTGATGGCGACGATGGCTGCGCCATAGCCCAGCAGGAGGTTGCCCAGCTCCTTCAGGTCGGCGGTGCTGAGGTTGTCTCCCTGTCCGAATTTTTCGGGTGCGACCATATAGAGGAGCTCGTCCGCGCTGGGCATGAAGACATCCACGTCCTTGAGAATTTCAGAGAGGAGCTTCTTCCAGTTGACCTTGCCTGCGGGGCCATGGGGGTCGGGCATGCCTGGGTCCATGGAGGTTGTTACGCCCAGCTCTTTCGCCTTGCGGTACATCGTCTTCAGCTCAACGCCCTCGTTGGCGTAGGTGGCCGCCATGAAGCATGGGTAGCCGAAGTGGAACAAGTCCGCCTTTGCGACGGCTTCCCAGTTGACGTCCTTCGCCGCGAAGGTGGCGTTTGCGCCAGGGCAGTGCAGGAAGATGCGGTCGATGCCTGGGATGTTGATGACGGTCGTGTAGGAGGAGATGCTCTCCTTGTCGATGGTCATTCCCTTCTCCAGTCCAGGTGCGCGCTTCTTGAGCACGTTCTGGATGATGGTGCCGAAGTTGTCGTCGCCTAGCTTGCCCATAAGGGTGACAGGCACCCCGAGGATGTGCATGGTGAGTCCTGTGTTGGAGACGGCTCCGCCAGTCGCCATGGTCGGTGCGCCGACCTCATAGAGGTGCCCTGGCACCAAATCGAAATGATGGTCCACGCTGGGGATGATGTCCAGGCAGATATGTCCTGCCACTACTGCTGTCTTTGTCATGAAAGGTCTCCTTGTTTGGTTTGTTATTATTTAGGTATAAATGAATCTGCTCCTATTTCACCGTGAAACTCGCCGTGGCTTTTCGTTTGGATGCCGTGTGGGTGATTTCAACGTGGTAGTTTCCTTTTGCTGCGTTGAATGGGATGAAGAGTTCATATTCGCCTTGATTCGCCTGGGTGCGGAGGTTGTGTGCGCAGCGTTCAATCTCGCTGCCGTCAGGGCCGAAGAGGGCGAAATGGAAGGTTTGTGCGCCCTCTGGTCCCGTTGCCGCAAAGCGGAATGACACCTTTTCGCCGCAAACCGCCTCCTTCGGACCAGTCAGCGTGACATCGGCGACGGGTTTGGAAAGGACGGCGTAGATCATGCTCCAGCCAGGAACCATCTTCATCGGGAAGGTGTCCGTGAAGCCCAGATATTTTCCAGAACGAACTTCGTAAACATTTCCCTTGGATGGAATCTGCACCATGACGTCATCGCCTTTGGTGAAGTCGAAGCGTCCAGGCTTGTTTCTGCTGGCAGGCTGATGGAAGGCGTAGAAGCGGTTGGGGCCGTCCTGGCGGAAGCGGGCGTGGCAGCCGTAGAGGGAGCCGTCCTGCCGTTTGACTTGCGCAAATGGGGGAATACCTGCCTTGAGCAGGTTTTCACCGATGACACCCTGCCACAGCTGCTGGAACTGCATCTCGCCTTCGGTGGCGGATACCACCTCGCCACCTTCGCCGCCCATCTGGATGCTGCTGTAGC
>JAFTAC010000222.1 GCA_017458805.1 Victivallales bacterium
TGACCATCATCGAAGAGCGTGTTTTCGACCCCAACGAGGTTTACGGAAAGAAATGATTAATTGTGCATAGATGCACGCTGGAGGCAGGACGCTGCTCCCGCATATCCTGCTGCGCGGCGTTAGGCCGTACATTAACGTATTGAGGAAAAGAGAACTATGAACGTTTTGAAACTTGGTTTGCCGAAAGGCAGTCTCGAAGAGACGACGGTTGACATGTTTGCACGGGCTGGCTACAAGATTGACATCCAGTCCAGGTCCTACTACCCCTCCATTGACGACCCCGAAATCAGCTGCGTGCTCATTCGTGCGCAGGAGATGGCGCGCTACGTTCAGGAAGGTCTGCTGGACTGCGGTCTGACAGGGTATGACTGGGTAGTGGAGAACGGCGCAGATGTCGTGGAAATCGCGGAGCTGGTCTATGGCAAGGTCGGGCGCAAGCCCCTTCGTTGGGTGCTGGCGGTACCGAACGATTCCACCATCGCAGGCCCCAAGGACCTGGAGGGCAAGCGCATCGCCACGGAGGCGGTGGGCATGACACAGCGCTATCTGGCGAAGCACGGCGTGAAGGCGAACGTGGAGTTCAGCTGGGGCGCCACCGAAGTCAAGCCCCCGCACCTCGCCGACGCCATTGTCGAAATCACCGAGACGGGTTCCAGCCTGAAGGCCAACAACCTGAAGATTATTGATACCCTCTGCGAGACGACGACCCGTTTCATCGCCAACAAAGAGGCTGCGAAAGACCCGTTCAAGCGCAAGAAGATGGACCAGTTGGCTCTGCTTCTCAAGGCTGTGCTGTGTGCGGAGAACCGTGTTGGCCTCATGCTGAATGTCCACAAGGACAACCTGCAGGCCGTGCTGGACAAGCTGCCCGCGCTGCAGCAGCCCACCGTCGCCCACCTCTCCAATGAGGACTGGTTCTCCCTGACAACCGTCATCGACAAGGACGTTGCACGTGACCTGATCCCCGAGCTTATGAGCGCGGGAGCCGAAGGGCTTGTTGAATACAGCCTGAACAAGGTGATCCTCTAAATCGCCACGCTAAAGTGCTGCGCACAGAACAGGCAATTGCAGTGCGGAAGCCCCCGTGGTCTGTCCTGTGCGCGGAGCACAAGCCCTGTGGTCTGTCCTGTGCGCGGAGCACAAGCCCTGTGATCTGTCCTGTGCGCGGAGCACAAGCTCCGCGAGAAGAGAAGTAATATGCCCCCAGAAGAAACACAAAACCTGCTAGAGCTGGTGGATGTGCGCAAGTCCTACGGCAATGTGGAAGTGCTGCATGGGGTGAGCCTTGCCTTGCGTCAAGGCGAGGTGCTGGGGCTCATCGGCGAAAACGGCGCGGGCAAATCGACGCTGATGAAGTGCCTTAACGGCATGGAGCGGGTGAGTTCTGGCAGGATTCTCTACTGCGGGCGCGAGTACTGTGCGTCGAAGGCGGCGGATGCGGTCAAGGTTGGTATCATCACCATTCCCCAGGAGTTCAACCTCGTCAAGGATTTGAAGGTCTATGAGAACATCTTTCTGGGAAACGAGTTGCGCGGACGTTTTGGTCTGCTGGACGCGGCGGCCATGCGGTCTCGTTCGAAGGAGCTTCTGGACGAACTGGGTGCCGCTGTCGATGTCGATAGCCTTGTGGATGATTTGAGCGTGGCAGCCCGTCAGATGGTGGAGGTGGCGAAGGCGTTGTCATATTCCGCCAAGCTCTTGATTATGGACGAGCCGACGACGGTGCTGAACCACGACGAGGTGCAGGTGCTGTTCGGCGTGATACGCCGTCTGAAGGCGAAAGGCACGTCGGTCATTTTCATCTCGCACAAGTTGCGCGAGGTGATGGAGATTTGCGACAAGCTGGCGGTGCTGCGCGACGGCGAGCTGGTCAGTTTTTCGGGCATGGAGGGACTGGACGAGGCGGAACTGGCGCGTCGCATGGTCGGGCGCAGCCCTTCCCAGATGTTCACGGCAAAACGGCTTCCTGCTGCCGATGCGGAAGTGGCTCTGGATGTTTCGCATCTCTCCGTCGATGGTCTGCTCAAGGACATCTCGTTCAGCATCCGCCGTGGCGAGATACTGGGCTTCGCGGGGCTGGTCGGCTCGGGGCGCACGGAGCTGGCGGAGACTATTTTCGGCGTAAGGCACGCCTCCTCAGGAAGCATCCGCCTCTTCGGCAAGGAAGTGAAGCTGGATTCCCCGCGAAAGGCATTGGACGCAGGCATCGCCTACCTGCCAGAAGACCGCCAGGGCACAGGTATTCTCACAGGGTTCAGCGTTGCATCCAACGTGACGCTTTCCTCCTTGAAACGCTATTGCCATCCGCTCATCTCGAAGGAAGAGGAGAACAAGGCCGCGCAAGGCTATGTGGAGGCCTTCCACATCAAGACTCCTGGCACGGCGACTCCGCTCTGCGATCTCAGCGGCGGCAACCAGCAGTAGGTGGCCATTGCAAAGGGGCTGGACTGCAAGCCCTCCGTCTTCATTTTCGACGAACCCACGCGAGGCATCGACATCAAGGCGAAGAGCGAGGTCTATGCCTTCATCAACTCCCTGCTGGAGCAGGGGCTTGCTTGCATGCTCATCTCCTCCGATTTGGAGGAGGTAATTGGGCTGTGCAACCGCATTGCCGTCATGCGGGAGGGGACTTTGGCTGGAGAAGTTTCTGGTGACGAGATTTCCGAGGAGGCCATCATGTATCTCGCCAGTGGTGTACATACTCCTGCGCGTTCTGAAGAAGCTCGTGGGCAGGACGGTGACAGGCACGTTTAGGGCGGGATTATGACGAAAGCTATACATGGCTGGCTCGCCATGCGAAAAATAGAGATTGACTAGAAATCATGCGTAAGTTCAATATCCGTTCATTTCTCATCGAGTATGCGCCGTACATGGCGTTGGCATTGCTGCTGCTGATATGCTGCATCTCCAGCCCAGGTTTCCGCAAACCGCAGAATCTGCTGAACATCACGCGGCAGGTTTCGTACAGCGGTATTATCGCGTTGGGGATGACCTACGTTATCATCGGCGGGGGAATCGACCTCTCTGTCGGCTCGCTGCTGGCTCTTTCGGGCACCTTGGGCATCATGACGATGCTGCGCATCAAGGACCCGATGACAGGCCTGCTGGCTGCTGGAGTTGTGGCACTCTGTGTCGGTTTCGGGGGCGGTGCGGTCAATGGACTTCTGGTGAACCTGGGCAAGGTGCCGCCGTTCATCGCCACTCTGGGCACCATGTCCATCTTCCGCTCGCTGACCTTGCAGCTGACCAACGCGGGCACGCTCTCGACTTCAAATACGGCATACGGCAATTTGGGCGGCGCGTTGCTGTGCAGGGTCCCATTGCCCACATTGACGCTTTTCGTGCTGACAGCCCTTGGTTCGGTGCTGCTTTACAAGACCCGTTTCGGACGGCATGTCTGCGCACTTGGCTCAAATGAGCGTGTGGCGCGCTATGCGGCCATCAATACACCGCTGGTGAGCTTCTGGACCTATGCCCTGACGGGCATTTTGACGGGGCTGAGCGGTTTCCTGCTGGGCGGACGCCTCTGCTCCATCAGCTCCACCACGGCGGGGCTGGGGTATGAGCTGGACGCCATCGCGGCGGCCATTATCGGCGGCACCTCTATGTCTGGCGGACGTGGCTCCCTGGCTGGTACGCTGGTGGGCGTGCTGATATTGGGCATCATCAGCAACGTGCTGGTGATGTGGGGTGTCTCCGCCAACCTCCAGGACGCCGTGAAGGGCATCGTTATCGTGGCGGCTGTACTGATGCAGCCGAGGAAGAGAATTAGCAATTAGCAATTAGCAA
>JAFTAC010000223.1 GCA_017458805.1 Victivallales bacterium
GAGCGCCTCTGGCGCGAGCGAAACCCACGGGCAGGCGATACCCCCCAGTTTCTTTGCGCCGTGCCGCGTAGCGTAGCGGAGCGGCAAGGCGCAGAAAGATTGGCAACTGTGCATATTTGTTCCCCGACTGAATAGTTACAAATTACCTTTCAAAACAAGGCGAACACTACCATGTTAGAAGACCTGTTCAAAAAACTGAAATGCGGCCAGATGGGCTTGGCCGCGCACATCACCGTCAACGGAAAGCAGCTGAAGCCGAAGAGTTGCGATGTCTTCTATGACAAGAAAACTGGACGCGCGCAGATAACCATGCGCTATGAAGGCTTTCAGGACGACATCTACTTCACGGCGAACGGCACGGACATCACCTCGAAGCGCGTGCTTCAGAACACCTCCTCGCAGAGCCAGAAGCTCGACGAACTGGTCGTGGAGTTCAACGGCGTCACCTTTGGTCTGCCTTCGCGTGACGACTTCTTCTACCACAACGAGAACCCGCGCATCTACGAGGTGATGACCTTCCCCATCGACTACAAGCGCTCTGCGAAGGACGCCAAGGACACGGGCTTCGACTTCACGGCAGGCAACCGCTGGGCGGACCCCGACACCTGCGGCGACCTCATCGGCGCCTCCATCTACCAGCCATTCCCCGCAATCCTGCTTAGCAACTACAAGACGAGGCACGGCCTGGTGCATGGCACGCTCAGCCAGAAGGTCTGCTACCACTGCTATCTCGTCGCACACGACAATGATACCATCAAGCTCACCTTGTTCTCGCGCTTCAAGGGCACGAAGGCCCTCACGATGGCCCCAGGCCGCATCATCACGGACGAATGGTACCTCGGCTCCACGGAGCATAGCGACGACCTCGACCACCTCTTCGACAACTACACGGCTGTTCTCCGCAAGTTCCTGCCGCCCATGCATGGAGCCACCGATGTCAACCGCTTCTCTATGGTGTGGGGCTCGTGGAACGACGGCATCCTGCGAAACATCTCCGAGGAGATGCTTCTCCAGGAGGCAAGGCACATCAAAAAGCACTTCCCGATGGTGGAGTGGATACAGGTTGACGACGGCTATGCCGTCAACGTGCCGCCCGCGCACGGCCTCGGGGTTCCATACGAGGGAAAGGAGGGCATCGACAAGAAGAAGTTCCCCAACGGCATGCGCCATTACACGGACGAGATACGGAAGATCGGCCTCAAGCCCGCCATCTGGATAGGCGGCTTCTGCCCCAAGAAAACCCCCATCTACAAGGAGCATCCCGACTGGTTCATCGACTACGACTACAGGGTGCCGAACAGCGCGCCGCTTGACCCAACGCTCCCCGAGGTCTGCAAGTATATGACCAGCGCTCTGGACACGCTGATTCTTGAATACGGCTTCGACGGCGTCAAGCAGGACTTCTGGAGCTATGCCTTCGAGGACAGCCACGACCTCTTCAACGGCCCACGCGACCGCTCCGGCTACGAACTCCGCGACTGGTGGCTCAAGGAGTTCCGCAGGCGCCTGCCCGAAGACGCGCACTTCCAGTCGGGCTGCGACATTGCGATGGGCAACCCCTTCCTGGGCGAGTTCTACACCAACTACCGCTATGGCATAGACATCGGCTCGGGCAACTGGGACTACGTCAAGACCAACTTCCTGTGGGGGGTCGCATGCTTTGCGACGCACACCAACGACCTTTTTGTGGCAAACAGCGACAGCGTGGGCCTCTTCCCTGGCCTCAACGACACAGAGGCGATGTTCTGCCTCAACTACTGCCTCGTGACCCACTCCATGGTGGAAATCGCGGGGCGGCTCAGCCTGGCCCCCGATTCGCCCCGTCTCAAGGCGCTCAAGAAGGCAGTCTGCTGCCCGAACAACGGCGCCGACGTCTTCCTGGCTTGCTATGACTACAGGGACCACCAGCACAAGATACCTGAAGTCCTCTATTTCAACACCCCATTCTTCGCGCTGAAGGCATCTGGCGATGCCGTGCCGCTCTGCACCATCGGCCTCTTCAACATCGAGGAAACCGACAAGGCCATCACCATACGGCCCAAAGACTTCAAGCTGCCCAAGGGCAACTATATGCTTACCGATGTGTGGACAGGGGAGAGGTTTGCCTTTTCGCGAAGCGCATCCATCCCAGTCATCGCCCATGGAAGCCGCCTGCTGGTTGTCAACCATGCATCGGGGCAGCAGCTTGTGGATTCCAATGTCGGCGCATTCGATGTCACATCAGAGTTCATGGGGAAAAATGTCCGCTTCACGTTCAACGTACGCTACAAGCAGCCAGAGGCCTGTCTCCGCTTTGCCAATCCCCCGAAACAGGTGGTTATTTCACACAACAATAACAACATCAATTTCAAAACTGACGATTGTTGCCTCTTCTTCAACTTGCCCTCCGCAGGCGAGCTGACAATCAAAATGGAGCAGACAACAAAAAAATCGCAAAAAAGAATTTGACAATAATATTTTTTAGCATATATTTTATTTATTCTCTTTTCCCATAAGGTTGCAAAGCGGCCTGCGCAGGCCGTGCGCGACAATCGTAGCCCATCGCAAGCAGAGCAAACGCCCGTCAGGGCCTAACTATAAACCTTGCGGAGGAGAACAGAGCCTTATAATACACCCTCAAAAATGAAGAGGTTATTTCGACAGTGATTTACGGCATATTACATAACGCAGCGCATCAATGGGCGACGCAGGAAAACTGTCCGCATAGAATGACATTGGACTATATGCGGGAGAAGGGTGGTCTGCGTCCAGTTCAGATAGACGCCATTGAAACCTATCTATTCCTCAAAATCGCGTGCGACAACCGCCCCCTGCATGAGGTTTTCGCAACGGGGCGCTTGAATACGCTTGATGCGGACGCGCTGCGAGTCTCCCAGCCAGTGCGGGATTACCTGAAAGAGAATCCCGCTTCACTTGCGCTTCTCCAGGTTGCATGCCAGCCGGCCATGGGTGGAAAGGGCATCCTCGCACCTGCTCTGAAAGAGCGTCTGGAAGCGGAGCCGCAAAGCGTTGACGCCCCTGCTGTTTTTCGGGAACTCTTCTATGGCATCCCCTATACGGACTATCTCTTTTCACTGCCCATGGGGGCGGGGAAGACATTCCTTATGGCGGCCTTCATTTATCTGGACCTGTCCTATTCACTTTGGGAGCCGGATGAAACCAGCTTTGCAAGAAACTTCCTGATACTGGCGCCATCGGGCCTCAAGTCCTCCATCGTGCCGAGCCTGCGGACCATACAGGGCTTTGACCCGTCCTGGGTGGTTCCCGAGCCATACGCTTCCCAACTGCGCCGTGAGCTGAAGTTCGTGGTGCTGGACGCCGATGCAACGGAGGCCCGTTCGAACCGCGTCCGCAACCCGAATGTCCAGAAGCTGGCCAGCCTCCAGCCTTATTCTGATTTGGCGGGACTGGTGGCCGTCACGAACGCCGAGAAGGTCATCCTCGACCATTTGGATGAGTCTCCCAATCAGCTTGAGCTTATACCACGCCTTGAAGAGCAGAAAATCGCCGCCGCCAATGAGCTGCGGGCCACCATTGGCAAATTGCCTGGCCTTTCCATTTTCATTGACGAGGCGCACCATGCGGCGACCTCTGAAATCAAATTGCGCAGCGTCGTCTCAAAATGGGCTGAGTCAGGGAACGTTCGCACGGTGCTTGGTTTTTCAGGCACCCCCTATCTTCCTTCAACGGAAAAGATTCCCGTGGGCGAAGGACTGGAATTCAAGACCATTGAAATAGCCAATACCGTCTTCTACTATCCGCTGGTGGATGGCATTGGGGTTTTCCTCAAAAAGCCAGTCGTGGAAATCGTCCGCGATGCGGAGAATTCCCTTGCCATCGTGCGCCGCGGGATTGAGGAGTTCTTCGACAAGTTCCTAAACAAGCGGTACGCCACGGGGGCCTGTGCGAAACTGGCTATCTACTGCGGAACGATTGAAAGGCTGGAAAGGCAGATTCTGCCGCTCGCCGTGGAGATGTGCGAAGAGGCAGGACTTGGTGCGACCGCCATTCTCCGCTATCACAAAGGGAACCGTGATTTCCCTGCGCCAGATGACGCGGAGCTGGCGTTCAAAACCCTCGACACACCCCAGTCCCCTGTGCGCATTGTCTTGCTGGTCCAGATTGGCAAGGAGGGATGGGACTGCAAATCCCTGGCAGGCGTGGTGCTTTCACAGGAGGGGGATTGCCCCACCAACATGGTGCTCCAGACCTCCTGCCGATGCCTTCGCGAGGTCAAGCATGGAGTCGTGGAAGAGGCGATCATCGTCCTGAACGACGACAATGGCAAACGCCTCTCCGAGCAACTGAAAAAACAGCAGCACATCACGCTTGACGAATTCCAGCAGGGAAACACCAAAACCACCCGCATCAACCGCTTTGACAGGACAGGAACCCTGAAGCTGCCAGATCTTCCATTCTACCAGTTGCGCATTTCCTATGACAATATTGTCCAGGAGGATGCACCGCAACCAGAGGAACGCCTTGCCGCGCTTTTGCGTGATTTGCCCGCTTATCGGCATCAGGAGGAGATACAGACTGGAACGTTTGAGGATTTGATGGTACATGGAGTCGAAGAGGGGAAGTCCTATTATGGTTCCGAATCGGGCCAGGTCCCTTCCTGCCCATTCCAGGTCTGGCTTGACCTTCTGCAGAAGGAAAGCTTCGGCCTTTGGCATTCCAACACCATCTCGGACGTGGCCCGAAGGCTGTTGAAGCGTATTCATGAGCAGATAAGCTATGCCGATGCCACTGGTTCACGTTTTCTTTCAGCGAATTATGAGCAGCTGGCCATCCGTTCCCGTGTTCTGGTTGCGTTCCATCGGCGTTGCCGCGTGGCTGTCAAGGAAGAGATAATTCCCGCCACCGCGAGGCTTCTGCGTGTCGAACGCTTCACGCCTCTCCTCGAAGTCCCCGAAAGCACCGTGAAAAACTATATTCCCAATCAGGTTGAATGCGGTAAAATAGTGGAGGCGGATGCGGGACAGGCAGACGCCACAGGTGCGCTTCTGGAAGCTGAACGGAAGCTCAAGGAGGCGGAGGAAGAGGGGATTCCTGAAATCATCGCCATCAGACGACGCAAAATCGATGAAATCAGAGGTGGGCGAAATGTCAAGGACAACACCTATCACTACCTGCCCTACCATTTGGACAGCGGCTTTGAACGCACCTTCCTGGAGGAGGCGCTTCATCGTGGCGAATTGGCGCGACTTGGGCTGGAAATCTACTACAACGGCGATTCCTCCCTTACGGAATTCCGCATCCAATGCTATAAACGCCTTTCTAAAGCAAAGGGCGGCCAGTGGTGCAGCGTCGGCAAATACACCCCTGATTTCCTTGTCATTCATCGAAACAAGGCGCAGAATGTCATTGACGCATGCCTCATTGTGGAGACGAAAGGCAGCCTCTACGCCAACTCCCCTGAATTCCAGGACAGGCGCAGGTTCATGGAAACGGAATTCCTCAAAATCAACCAGGCCTCCCCTGACATCCCACGCTTCCAGTATCTATGCCTTGAACAGGATTCAGACTGGAAACGGAGCCTCTTGGATTCAATAGCAACATTTTTTAAATAGTTAATTATGTCAATCCGCTACATCCCATTTTTCCCGGACCCGACACACGGGCAGGCGATTCTGGACAATTTCAAGCGCACGCTTCGCTATTCGACCAGCGATGATTACAAGCGCATGGTGCGCCGTGGAATGCCCCTCTATGATCTTTCTACAACAGAGACTGTTGGCCTCCCAGAGGAAAATGGCAACCTGCTCATCCATGGCGAGTGCCTTGCCGCATGCGCAGCCTTAAGGGACATGGGGCGCACGGTTGACCTTGTCTATATCGACCCGCCCTTCGCCTCGGGAGCCGACTATGCCAAGAAAATCTTCATCCGCAGGAATCCGCAAAAGGCCGCTGAACTCGAAGAGGCAGAGCAGACCTTGCAGAATGACGAACTTGCCGCCTTCGAGGAGAAGATGTACGGCGACGTCTGGGAAAAGTCAAAATACCTCAACTGGATGTACACCAACCTCCTTGCCATCAAATCCGTCATGTCCGACAACGCCAGCATCTATGTCCACCTCGATTGGCATATTGGACACTATGTCAAAATCCTTATGGATGAGGTGTTTGGGGAAGACAACTTTGTTAATGAAATAATATGGCATTATCCTGGACGAGAAATGCATGTTCCTAATAAGTTTAATGCCAAACACGATACTATATTTTTATACAGTCTTCGTTCTGGCGATGTAATAAATAGTAAAGCTGTTGCTATTCCGTATGATCGAGAAGAACGTATTGAAGGATTACGTCGAAAAGTATATAAAGATGAGGACGGACGCGAATGGGTTTGGGAAACGCGAGGACAGTCAAATGGGCAAGAACCGTATAAGAGGTATATCGATGAGATTGTAGCTGATGGTCATGCATTGAATGATGTTTGGTCGGACATCCCAAGTCTTCGTGGAAACGATCCAGCACGTGTTGGTTACGCAACGGAGAAACCACCTGCTTTATTGGAGCGCATCATCCAGGCGTCGTCCAATGCTGGTGACACAGTGGCGGACTTTTTCGGTGGCAGCGGCGTGACGGCGGCTGTAGCACAGAAACTGGGGCGCAAATTCATCCATGTGGACGTCGGAGTCAATTCGATTCAGACGGCGCGGGACAGGCTGGTTGCCTTGCGCGCCTCATTTGAAGTAAAGGAGGTCAAAGACGGTGTTTCGCTTTTCCGCAATCCAATCCAGACGATGGAGAAGCTGCTGACGGTGCTTCCAAGGCTTAGCCAATTGGAGGGCCTGGAGAAAGTATGGGCGGGGGCCCTTGCCGACAAGCGTCTCGGTCCAATCCCCGTCTGGCTTCCCAACCTTTTGGACAGCGCTTCCCTGGTGCTGGATGAAATGACGATTTTGCGCATCCTCCATGGGGCCATGCCGAATCTTCCGCCAGAGGTCAAGAAGGTGGTTGTCTATTACATCCAGGTTGAAGATTTGGAGGCGATAAAGCGGCTTATAAACGAGCAGCGGGAGACGCTTGTGGAGATTGAACTTCGGGACCTGAAAGAGGTGCTGGATGAGCTGGTCATCAATGACAATGCCAGCTGGCGCCTTGAGAAAAACGCAACCGAGGACTTGACGAATCCCTGGCTGCTTGCCATCACGCATTTCTCCAGTGACCGTGTACGCCAGAAGATTGACGAGTATAACCAGAGGGGAGATGCCAATCCAGGAAAGAAGGGGTTCAAACCCATCCGCATCTCGGAGCAGGGATTGGAAATGCTGGAGGCTGTTGCCGTTGACTGCACATCTGCTCAAGGTCCCTTCCATGCAGATTGCGACCTGAAGATTGACAAGTTTGGGCACTCTATCTTGGACGGACGCAAAACCAATCGCTTCTGGGATGGCACCCTTGCCCTTTCGTCCCCGCCTCTGCGCCTCAGATTCCGCAATATCTGCGGGGACGAAACCATCTTGCCGTTTGAATAATCGTGTCCAGAGGTATAGCTGCGCAAGGCACCAGAAAGAATGGAGCCGCGTTAGCGGCGAGAATCCCCAAAATCGGAAGGATTACACTATTTTTGTAATGCCTCACCGACTGATATTGTGAGAATTCCAAGGTTTCATTGATGAATAAACACCATAGCTTTGGACTGGACAAAAAGCGCCGCAGAGCGGCGCAATCGCCTCGTTCGTGACGAGACAGAGGATAGCCCTAGGTGAGTGCCAAAGGCACGAACCCAGGGTAGGTGAATCCCCCCCGCCATCGCGCCCGGCAAGGGCGCAACGCTGCCGCCGCACAGGCCTCATGCTGTGTTGTTACCGAAGCGGGATGTGGCGCCCTTCCAGGGCGCAAAGACAGCAACCGCCGCA
>JAFTAC010000224.1 GCA_017458805.1 Victivallales bacterium
TCTCGATGAATGGCTGTTGTTTACTCGCATCGTAATTGCTGATAAAATACCTCAGCACACTGACCTGGGTGTGAATGGAAGAGTCACTGGCTGCCACTTCATCAAGTATGTTGTCATCGATGAGACCAACGGAAAGCAGCAGTTTCTCTGCGAAATCCTGCCCTTCATCGCCATTTGACTGGAGCAACGCATCCCAAACATCCAAAACATCAGCATTGGCGCAGTTCTCCTTCAGCCAGGCGTGAAACTCGTTCAGGCGGTTGTCTGGCACACCCATGCGGAAGACCAGCTCCTTGAAGGTTGGCGACTGGTTAGAGAACTCCTTGCTAGCCAGAATTGCTGGCGAAGCCAGGCGTACACCGTGCGCCATGAACCAAATTGCCTCGCTGGCCTTGCCTGCAAGGATACTCCTTTCCAGTTCGCCCAGCAACGCCTGCTTTTTATCATCGGAGTATTCGACTTTCCACCAGCATTTCCCGCCTTCGAATAGCTCTGTCACCTGAGGGGACGATGCATATTTCTGACGAATTGTCGTCTGATGCCATTTGGCATCTGGATCTGCCCCCAACTCCAGTATCAACCTAACCACAGGAAGATTGGAGGCAAAACAAGCTGCCGTGAATGGATGCGGCATGGGATGCACGGGGATGGGACTAGCTACACGCACTAGAAATGGCACTGTCAGTATTCTACTGTCAAAACCGCATGCTTCCACTTGAGCAAGAACTTCACGGGGGCTTCCCGTCTCGCACAGCTCTATGAGTTTTTCAACAGCCTTGTATGTGGATGTACCCCAGTAGAAATAACCATATTCCTTCCCATTAATCGTAGTCATCATCTGTCACCTCATTCATTTCATTAGCAGTGTTGGTATTTCTACTAATAATCTTATTTAAAATGAATAAGGCTTTCACCGCTGGCACATTTTTATGATATTCTGAACACAGGCATCGGTAGGGCATGTGATAGCCAGGCTTAAACTTACGACACCAATTCGGCGGACTGTCGCCGTCCCCCTCCTCCCGACGACGTGTCCGCCGTCGTTACCTCCTGCGTCGTCGTTAACTCCTGTCTGCGGCAAACCTGAATGAATAGAGGTCAGCATCTACCATCTGGAATCGGAGTGCGAGAGGCTTTCCTGCCAGGCTCTTCAGGTTTCCACCGTTCTTCCAGGTCATGGGTATGTCGATGTCGTCTGCATAGACGGGGACAAAGTCGTCCATGGTGAAGCCAGGAATGGGCGTGCCATCGCCGTCAAGAAGTTCGCATGCAATGCTGCCTGCGCCTGAAGTCGATGCGTTCAGAAGCAGCGAGATGTTGTCGCCTTCACCGTCAAATGACAGCAGTTTCGTTGAAAAGGAACCGCCACTGTAGGGGGCCTGGATGGAGGCAAAGCCGTCCAGACGAATCGTCATGCGACGTATGCGGTTCGGCTTGTCGGAATAATAGGCCTCCGTCGTGTAGATGGAGAGTTCGTTGGGCGTGTCAGGGATGTCGGAAGGGGTTTCGACGATGCCCCAGGCGGTCATGTTATTACGGTTGATCCAGCGTTCATGCTGGAGACCCGGGCGGACGAATGCCTCCTGCCAACGATGGAAATGCAAGCCGTCCCGCGAAGAGATGAACAGACCGTCCGAGACGCCTGGCAGTCCATCGCCCGCAAAGAGATCGTATGTGGTCCTGCGGTCGCGCGTGAAGCGCTTCGGGAAGCCGATTAGCGTTTCGGGTGCACGGTAATAGGGTAGGATGGCGTTGGTGTAAAGCTCCATTTCAGCGGTGTCTTCACCAAACTCAATCCATTCGGGTCTGCTCCAGTGAAGCATGTCCGTGGAGACACTCCGCTGGACTGCCCTGAAAAAGTTGCGGTTCAGCAACGGCTGAACATTGCGCGTATAGGCTACATAGCAATGTCTGACGTTGTCGTAGAAAACGGTGTTCTGCGAATCGAACACCCCTTCGGTGATGACGGGCTGTTCACGGAAGCGTTTCCAATGGAAGCCATCTGGCGAGACATAAAGCATGAGCCCGCTTTTCGCCTCTCCCCCCAGAGCCTTGAATCTGCACTCTTCTGGACACTCGGGGTTCGTGTCAAGGAATGGGGTGAAATTATGCGCTGCCTCGTCGCCCATCCAGACGATGTTGTTGTACATGGAACCATTGAACTCAAAGAGCCCCAGGTCGGGCTTGGTCCAGGTGATGCCGTCGTCGCTGAGTGCGCAGCAGGTGAGCTGCGGGTGCTTCTCCGCCATTTTGTAGGCAGCCCCCCGATAGTACATCCTGTACTTCTCTCCATCAAAAAGGACCGTGTGGTAGCAGCAGACATTCCCCTCCCAAGGGGCGTCATGGACCAGCGCAACCTCTCTCGCCACAGGGTGATGGAGCGCCAGGCGGACACCTTTTTTCTCCGCTATCATCTCCTCATCCCACAACAGTTCACGGGATGTTCCAAGTTGCTTGATCATTTTCATACGATTCTGCACTACCATTTTACACTCCATGCCAACAGCATTGTTCATATACACGATGTTTTCCCCATGGGGATGGGTTGCCGCAACAGCCCCCGCATCCCATGAAAACACTTTTTTTGGGGGGAGGTGGGAAAATCGGGGCCCCGCCCTTAGGGTTGGGGTCAAATGTAGCCTGTTTTGAGGGGCTTGTCAAGTCGGCTTTTTGATATTCAAAAAATCACCTTTTTTTGTTATAAGCTTTTGAAGAAAGTTACATATAAAAGTTGTGATATTTGGATAATATCGCCTAAGACGGACATCTAACATGAAAATACAAACAAAAACAATACAGAGGTGAAAGGAAAGACTACAGATTCCCCTATAATGGGTGAAAAAGTGATGGACAGCATCGCCCAAAGACGGAAATCTAACAGGAAAATACAAACAAAAACAGTACAGAGGTGAAAGGAAAGACTCCAGATTTCCCTATAATGAGTGAAGGAGGATGGATGCACCGTTGAAACGGGGTGTCCAGCAAGGAAACAAAAAAACATGAATGTGAAAAGATAAACATCTGCATAACGTCTAATTAACGCGCTGGAGACACCGCTGCAAAGCGTGTATTTCGGGAATGCTCTGTTCCCCATAAGGGTAGATAAATGCAGCGTTTTGTTGCGCCCTACGGGCGCGAATTCATGGGGGGGCGACCTCTCCCAATGCTGCGCGCCCTGACGGGCGCTTGCATTGGGCTACGATTGTCGCGCACTTCGTGCGCTGGCCGCAAACGCGACCTACCCTAAACTACGCACTTGGGGAACAGAGCATACGGGAAAAACAAAACAGGGGAGGTGATAACATGAAGTCTGGTAAAAGAGATTTTTTGTGAAAAAATGACATTCTGCCAATAATCGGCAGAAAAAAGAACCATAATTCAAATTATCAGGAGGAGTTACCCATGCATCAGTACAGAGTTCAAATCTGGACCAAGAACCACGGTATGATTGAAACCATCATCTCTGCCCGCAGCGTTGGCCTTGCTCGCTCGCTGGCGCAGGAGCTGTATCCCGACGCACACATCGGCTGCGTGACGCAGGTCAATTGAAAATGAATGAAAATGCTGCCGGAAGCCTTCTTTCGGCAGACACAATAACCTCTAAATCCTAATTCCATCCCCTTATTCCAAGGAGCGCTATGAGTAGATCTGCTATCGAAATCTTTGACTTTGACGATGAAAACAAGGAGAAACGCATGACCAGAAGCAGCACTAGAAAGACATCAAGCAAGAAGAGTGAATACGAACAGCTGGAATACGATCGCCTGTTCGGATCGAACATTGACCACTACATGGCCATGAACCGCTGCCAGGTGCTGGCGCGCATCTTCCACAACGCGGGTCCGCAGGATGTCAATGACGATGACATCTGGGATACCACTGCCCCCTTCATCAAGGTCGCCGAGTTTCAATCGCTGCTGGACGAACTGATCCCCTCCAAGGCAAAGCAGAGCGAGTTCATCGACGAGCACACAGGCTCCTACCACAGGCGCAACAATGTGCGGAATACGTCCAATATCCTTGAGGCACTCTACAGCGACATCGCCAACCGCAAATACATCTGGGAGATGCTGGCGGAAATCATGGACACCCGTGTCAAGGAGTACAACGCCATCATCAATGCCAAGGAATTCCAGCCTCGCGCTCTTCAGAAACGCATTGAGGAACTCAAGAAGTATCTCGGGCTGGACGACCACGAACGCGACATGCTCTTATTCTTCTTCATGCAAGAGAGCGACCGCCTCAAACTGGGCGACTTCGCCGTCAGCACCTACCGCAACACCTTCGACACACGCAAGTTGGCTGTGGTCATGGGGCTTGAGGAGTTCCAAGTGGGGAACTATCTTGCCGACAATGCCAACCTCCACAAGTATGGCATCATCGACGACGATGGCGACGTCGATCGCTGCTTCATAAGCTTCCTCACGGGAACCAGCAGCCAGGCCCTCTCCGAGCGTTTCTGGACAAAATCCACAGAGGAGGCCCTCCCCTGGGAGTTCCACGGCAAAATCGCCGAGGAGCACGGGAAGGTCATCGCCGAGATGGTGAAAAGCAAGCCTGCGGGGCGCGGCATTTCCATCCTGCTCTATGGTGCGGCAGGTGCGGGCAAGACCAGCTTCTCGCAGTCGCTGGCTGCACTGCTGGGCAGAGACCTCTACTTCATCGCCCAGAACGACAAGGACTCCAGCCGACGCTCCTACTCGGCCAGCTTCCGCTACGCCGCTCTCTCGGCGGCCCAGCGCCAGCTGGACCCCGACAAATGCATCCTCGTCATGGACGAGTGTGACGACATGATCGAGGCGAACCGCGCCAACGGTTTCTTTGGACTGTTCATGACACGCGACAACGGCGCGGAGACCAAAGGCCAGCTCAACACGGTCATCGACGAGAACCGCCACACCGTCATCTGGATCTGCAACTCGCAGCAGGACGCCATCGCCAAGTCCTCCCGCCGACGCTTCGACTACTCGGTGCTCTTCGACGAACTCCTGCCTGAGACCCGCGTCCACATCTGGGAGAACTGCCTGAAACGGGAGAACTGCGACGGGAAGCTCTCCGAGGAGTTCATCGGCGACGTCTCACGCAAATACAAGGTCAATGCGGGCGGCATCGCCCTGGCGGTCAAGAACGCTGCATCCCTGGTGGCGGCGGATCCATCGAAGTCCTTCGAGGAGTGCGTCTCGACCTTCCTGCAGGCGCACTGCGCACTGCTGGGCATCCGCAAGTCCAATGACGAGCGACTTGAACCCGCGCGCGACTATTCGCTGGAAGGCCTGAACATCAAGTCAGGCATCCGCCCAGAGCGAATCATCCAGGTGTGCAGAAACTATCTGGACGCCCAGAAGAACCCAGGCCAGGCGGGACGTGACAGGCCTCGCATGAACCTGCTGCTCCACGGCGTGCCCGGCAGCGGAAAGACGGAGTTCGTCAAGTACCTGGCGAAGCAGTTGGGCAAGAAGCTCAACATCAAAAACGCCTCCGACCTCCTCTCGATGTACGTCGGTGGTACAGAACACCTTCTCGCGGCTGCGTTCGCAGAGGCCGAAAAGAACAACGAGATGCTCTTCATTGACGAAGGCGACTCGATGCTCTCATCACGCGACGGCGCACAGCGCTCCTGGGAAGTTTCCCAAGTCAATACGCTCCTCACGGAGATGGAGAACTTCAACGGCATCTTCGCCGTCTCCACGAACCTCATCCAGAAGCTGGATCCTGCGGCCCTCCGCCGCTTCACCTTCCGCATCCACTTCGACTTCCTGGATGACAAGGGCAAGGAGATCTTCTACAAGACCTACTTCGCCCCCCTGAACGCACCTGAACTCACCAATTCGGACTTGTCCGCATTGCACGCCATCGAGCGCCTGACGCCCTCCGACTTCCGGAATGTTCGCCAGCAGTTGTTCTACCTTGAGGACTCTGAACTCACCTCGAAGGAGATCATCGACGCCCTCCGCCAGGAGGCCCAGTCACGCGATTCCTTTGATGCCTTTAAAGGTCTTGGCGAAGAAAAACACGGCATCGGCTTCAGTGCCTGATGATATAAATCAGTTACCTTGAGGCTGTTGAACAACAGCCTCAACTTGATTCAAAGATTCTCCTCCGCCACAAACGTGCGGATTGGATACTGCTCGAAAAACGAAAACAATCACAAACATTGCCTTCCGTACCCCATGCGCATCATCAGCAAATACCACGATTACTATGATGTCCTGAACGACGGTTCTGACACCGACCACGTTTGGCGACGAGAAACATCCAGTTTCTTCCCCAACCTCAACGACCCGTTCTACAAGACCGAGGCAAGGGAAAATGAACTGCCATACCTGATGGACAACGTTTCCGTTCCCCAAAGAAAACATGTCTTGAACTCCCGTGGTTCTTGGCAATTGGAGTACGAGCATTACCGCCGTTCGCTCCTGCTCTTCTGCGGCGAATTCTACCAGTTTGTCAAGCTGGCTGACCGCATCTGCTGGGACTTCGATAGCTTTGCGCAAGCGATTAATCTCGAAGAGCGTCCATACAGCAAACGTGGCTTCCGAACGTCGCAACAGGAGGTCTATGCGAAGGTTCAAGCGATGTTCACGCAAGAGACCATCCTGCCTCGCTTCAAAACGCTGAACCTGCGCCTCAAGTGCCCGATTGTCCTGATGGAAATACTAGAAGAACAATTCCCTGCAGGCACACGCCGCAGAACGCCATTCAGCTACGTGCAATTCACTCTTAACCCCCATCTGGACGAACTGGGCTTCGCCAGCATCATTCCGCCATACGATGCCTTCCTGCGCCTGGAAACCTATCTCTTCAATGACCTGGCAGAACAAAAAGACCCGCCTATCGAAATCAGCGACAACATCAAACGCGACATGCACGGCTTCGACAAGCACTCTTTTCAGAAAGACCCGACGAAGAAGAAATAAGTGCTTTGTTCCAACTCACTCTGCCCAAATCTCCATCTCCGCCACAAGCAGCGTCTCCTTGTTTGCGCCGATAACAATAGCCAGCTCGCTGGCGGTGACGGCCTTTGGCAGCTCCATCGTGACTTCACGAAGATAGGCATCGTCCTTGTTAAAATCCTGCGGGCACGGAAAGTCGTAGCTTTGACCGCCAATCTCCAGCTTGGCATCGCGCCATGGGCCACTGACAAAGAGCTTGACGCGGCGAATGGGCTGCGCCTCCGACCAGTTGGCCTTGATGGTGATGGGGTCTGCGACATTCTTCCAGCCGACTGCCCAGTCCTGTATGTTGCCCTTGTCCTTGCAGGTGGCAGGGGCAACCACGGCTTTGGGGCGGTCCGTCAGCTTGCCTTCAGAGAAAGCGATGTCGCCAGACTTGCGCTCCTTCCACAAGTTCGGTTCAGGCGACAGGCGATAGCTGCCCGTGAGCTTGCAGTTGTTGGGCGCGGTGGGATTGAAGTGCTCCCATTTCACGAAATTGTTGGTCAGGCACTTGCCTGGAATGGTCTCTTGCTTCGGCAGGAGCGAATCGGGCAGTTGGAAGCGCCAGATGTCACATTGTGTCTTCGCACCATATTGCTTGCAGAGCGACAGGAAGAACCCCTTCCATTCGGCGCTGCTTGCCAACTTGGCCAGGCATGGATTCGCTGCCAAGCTAACCACCCTGCCCTTGCCATGCGTCTTTTCAATCATCGCGGGGTCGCCATTGGCAAACTTCGCCAGAACATTCGCGCCAGAAGCCGCCTCCAGCTTCGCACAGCGAATTGAATTGACTGGCACCTGGATGCCCGCATAGCTGAAATGCATCGGAGAGGTGCTGGCTCCCTTGAAGGTCGTCCCCGTGAAGGCACTACTCTCCGCAGCCAGGTTCTCTCCTTCGGTTGTAAAGGCGAAGGAGTTTTGATAAATCACCACCAGCGTGCCACCGTCGGAAACATACTTGCAGAGAGCATCAAACGATTCACGCGGAAGATAGGTGTTCTCCACCGTGAAAATCATCTTGTACTGCAAAAGATTGTCCAACGTCAACTCATTGATGAAGCGATAGTTAACACCTGCACCATAGCCAAGATAGCCATGGAGGAACTTGTCGTTCTTCGGCGCTTCGCGGAGCATGAGCCCAGGCATCGCGCGCAAGGTATCAGTCGCTGTGAATACGGCGGTGTCATACGCGGGAAAAGCCAGACGTGGCAGGGTGGCCATGAGTTTCTGCGCCCCCAGTTCAACTGCATAGCGGTCTGGGGCACCCCAGCGCTCGTGAATCATGTACTTTTTCCCTGCTCGCAGACCAATCGTGTCGTTCAGGTAATAGTGGAAGCCTGTGGCGCCGTTTCGAACAGCGGCGGAGAGTTTGTAGAGCACTTCCTGGGGCGTGAAGGAGGCACCGTACTCCTCCACATGTGGGCAGGGCCATACCTCTTTTGCACCTGTGAGTTGCGCCAGATGGCGCGTCAGGAAGCCAAAACTGTCGATATTGGCGTCATTGGAGGGGTAGAGCTGGTGGGTCACGATGTCAAAGCTCCCCTGCCAATCAGCGAAACTGTAGATTTTGTTCTCCAGGGCGACGGGGTCGTCCGACACAATGACGACTTTCGGGTTGATGGATTTGGCAAGCTTGTAGGCCTCGTGGTAAAGGCTTACCAGTTCGTCGTTCAAGGCACGTCTGTAAGCCAGCCACGCAAGCGGATCTTTCTCTTCGGGCGAGTTCAAGATTCCGTATTTGCCGTGGCCGTACTTCTCCTTGATCATCGCGTCGAACGCCTTCAGAGCAGGATGATCGGGCTTTGCCTGGTACTCTGTAATAAGCCTGCCTTCCAGCGACTCAGAGACCTCGTCAGCAAAGGTGATGACTGTCACCTGCGGGTTGGAGGCCAGCGACCTGATGTCCTCCAGCCAAAGCGCACGAACTTCAGGAATGACGACAAGTCCATGTGGCAGACCCGACTTGATGTCCTTCTCAAGCACGCGTGGCATGGCGGCAATGGGGGTACCCAGTTCCTTGCAGAGCAGCTTGTCATTCAGCCATCCTATCATCTTCGCATTGGAATACTGAGCCATGCCCGTGGCCTTGTGTTCCATGGCAGCTTCGCGGTTGGAGAAGGGAATCGCGTTCTGCAAGGCAAAGTGGTGCATATTGCCGCCATTTCCACCCACGAAAACCCAGTGGAAGCCATGGAAACTCCTTTGAGGCAGATACTCCTTGCTCAAAAGCTCTTTGAAAAGGGGCTTTTCAATGGGTCGCGCCAGCAGTTTTTTCTCCACAGCCGTCGCGGGGAAGAAAACGGTGTTCTCATAGAGTGGGGCCGTCCCTCCATCGGGCAGCACCTTGACGTTGAAGCCTGCGACCTTTTTGCGCCCAGCAACGCCGTACTCCAAGCTCATCTCCTGCGCGGGCTTGGTCTTGAGGCTGAACTCGCGAAGCTTGGTATGGGAGATGTCAAAGGGCTCCACCACCACATTGAAAACCTTCTGCGCAGCCCTGTCCGTATTGGCAAAGTGCAGTTGGGGAGCCGTTGGAGAACCAATGGAGTAGAAGGTGACGGGGGGCATGTCCCCATTCGGCGTCGGTCTGAAAAGGCGGAGCCTGTCCCTGCTCATAAAGCCTCCCGAGCCATCTCCCAAGCAGGAGTATTCGGCGGGGAGAGGCTGGCGTTCACGCCCGAGGTTCAAGCGCAGCAGTTCCGCGCCTTTCGGGGTGAGTCCCAAGTCTGCAAAAGGAATCTGCGCCTCGACCACCCAGAAATCCGTCTCGACCTTGCACGCCACCTGGATACCGCTCTGATAAGCAGTGTCACCATTGAAAGCATCGTAGATGATGCCGTTCGTATTGATGATAAAATGGAAAAGCCCCGCCTTGTCGGTGCCGAAAATGTCAATGAAAACCTCGACGCAGTCATCTGTGAAGATGGCATTGTCCCGCTCCTCCGCATGGCTAAAGCGTCGCCTCATGCCTGCGACATTCTGCTCCATGCACTTGAATGCAAAGAAGAGGTTGTCCTTGTCACAGCCAACACGCCATTCCGTGGGTTGCGAAGGCTTCCCGCCCTTCCTCAATTCAATGAACCCGCCTTTGGCGGTGCCCTCCCATTCCGCGGCATCTACAATGCCGTCCAGAACAGGCGGTTTCATGGCGGGGATGGTGGTCACATCGACAGCCAGAAGAAGGGAAGAAAGCA
>JAFTAC010000225.1 GCA_017458805.1 Victivallales bacterium
CCCAACTGGTATGCCAGTTGGCTCTCGCCCGCCTCCTTCCCCACTGTCACCGTCATTTCCGAGTCCCCCGAAGAAGAGAAACCGCGCACGCTTACCGCCACGCATCTGCTTGAAGCAGAAGGGCTTCGCATAGGCTTCGCAGGGGCCGACAAAGGCTTTGCCATCCAAGGCCTTCAGTCCAAAGACGGCAAAGGGCCCCTCTTCTGCGACGCTTCGGGCGAACTCTCACCGCTCTGGGTGCTATCCTTTGCAACAGCCCCAAACGCAAACGAGAAGGTCTTTGTCGATTCCACGCAAACCATCGGTACGATGGAGCTGCAGGACAACAGCATCGTCTTCCGCTGGAAGGATGTACCCGTCAAAGAGAGCGGCACGGTTGACGTGACCGCCACTGTCCGCATTACAAGCAGACGCGCCGAATGGACGCTGGAGGTCGTCAACCACAGCAGCGTCTATGGCTTGTATGAAAGCGAATACCCCATTCTTCCACCCATTCTGGAGAGTGGCACGGCGGATGTCGTGCTGCCCACTGGCAACTGGGGCGGCAAGCTCTGCCGCAAAAACCGCAGCAGCTACAACGGCAATTACCCCACGACGGGATGTCCGTTGCAGATGATGGCAGTTCTTCGCAACGGCTATGGCTTCTATTTTGCCGCACACGATGGCGGCGCACGTCCCAAGAATCTCATCCTCAAGGGAAACCAGAGCGCAAGTGTTCGCCTGCTGGCAGAAAACGCAGGTGTGCCTGGAAGCGGCCAGAAAGCGGTCTTTCCCATTGTGACCGAGCTATTTGATGGTGAATGGTGGGATGCAGCCAAACTCTACCGTGCCTGGGTCTCCACCGCCCCTTGGACAGCCCAGGGGCTGATACGCGACAACCCGAACTACCCCAAAGGCATCACCGACCTTGGCTTCTGGTATCTGCTCTCAGGACAGCCATCCACCGTCGAGGCGATCATGGATGAGGCGTATAATAAGCGCGCAACTGTGCCACACGGCGTCCACTGGTACAACTGGCACGAGATTCCCTTCGACAACAGCTACCCTGAATACTTCCCCACCAAGAAGGGCGTGCCAGAGGCGACGCAGCGTATGACGGCACGCGGGCAGGTCGTCATGCCCTACATCAATGGCCGCCTCTGGGATCAGGACATCCCATCCTTCGAGACCGCAAAGCCTTACACCGCGATGATGTCCGATGGAAAGTACAAGATTGAAATCTACGGTTCCAAGCGCAACCTGGTTCCCATGTGTCCCTATACGGAGTTCTGGCAGAGCAAGATACAGGAGGTTTGCCACCGTCTGATGGACGAATGCCACGTCAACGCCATCTACCTTGACCAGATTGGCGCGGCACGCCCCATCCCATGCTACAACAAGGCACACGGACATCCTCTCGGAGGCGGCACCCATTGGGTCGATGGCTACCGCAAGATGCTCTCCGCCATCCACAAGGAGGCCGCCTCCAAAGGCGTCTTCCTGACCACGGAAAATACCTCGGAGCCCTATATGGACAACATCCAAGGCTTCCTAGCCTGGAACGAACGCTTCGATACGGACCTCCCCCTCCTACCCGCCGTCTATTCAGGCTACACCACCTACTTTACATCGCCCCAGAACAAAAACGACGACCTTGACGCATTCCGCCTGATGCAGGGACGCGATTTCACATGGGGCTGCCAGATTGGCTGGAACCATGAGTGGATACACGACGACGCCCACCGCAAGATGTTCGACTTCTCGATGGATTTGGCTGAGCATCGCCTTGCGCTGAAGGATTTCATGGTCTATGGCGAGCTCATCGGCGATGTGAAGCCCCTGTGCGAAGTGCCTATGATGACCGTCACCTGGGGGTACCGCAAGCCGCATTCTGCCACTCTGCCATGCATCCAGGGCAAGCTCTGGAAGGACAATGCAGATGGTTTCTGCCAGGTCATCGTGAATTGCAGCGATGACTACCAGGAGTTTACCTACGCCCTGCCGCCAATGGAAAAAGGCAAAGGCGACTATCTCTACACTCGTGTCACCAAGAATGGCGCCACTCCAGCCGCTCTCCTTGACGCCTCCGCCTCGCAATGGACGGTTATGATGGAGCCAGGCGAAGTTGTGGCCTTCAAGCTCTACCCCTTGAGCATGTATGGAGATTCTCCTCTCTTGATGGCGCAACAATGCATCCAAGTCAACAATGGCGCGCGCCTTGTCGAGACGCCATGGAAAACGCGTTGGTGCGTCAACAAGGACGCGCGCCTTCTCCGCACGGCACAGGATTTCCTCTTCCATGAGGCCGCCCCCGTCAGATGCAAGATGCTCCCTGCCACTGTTGTCCCTGGAGAACCGTTGACGTTTGGCTGTGTGCTTGAGACTGATGCGGACGCCATCAAACTGCTTCTCAAATGGCCAGACAATTACGAGGAAACGGTCGAAGTGAAAAAGGATTCATGCCGAATCGTGCTCTATGACCTGGACAGCAAGTCATGCAACATGGACTATGCAATCCTCAAGGAACGAGAGCTAAAACTCACCATGGAGCTGTCTCTGCCTGGCCAGAAGCTCTCCAAACGCATACCCATTATCATCAAGGCAAAGGAACCGATTGAGTTGACCGTGGAGACTCCGTCACAGACTGTCGCATACGAAGAGGCTATGGGCACCCTGTCCATCACCAACAACACCTCTCGCGCCACAGATGCGGAAGTTCTTCTGCAAGTGCCTGACAAATGGTCGGTTTCGCCAGCGAGTCACTTCAGTTTTACCAGCCTGAAGCCTGGTGAACGCCGCATCGCCACATTCACCTTCCGCCCTGCGCAGAGCCAGACGCAGGTAAACGCCTCCATCCGTGCGCTGCTGGTCACCCACAGCGCCAAAGCCAACATCACCGTGCAGCCAGAACGCCCGCGCATCGTCGCCAAACGAGCCAAAG